>JAESST010000152.1 GCA_016763995.1 Flavobacteriales bacterium
AATTTAGTTCTTAAGAACCAGCTTCAGGTGTTGTTAAATTAAAATCAGGACGGTTCTTCAAACAAGCACAAAGACAGAACCTTACAAAGACTTCTCTCTCGCCTTTTGTTACTTAACATTACAAATGTCCATAACTTGTCTAGATTACTTCCTACATTAAAGTACTCTTTTTTTGAGTGTCTTAATTGATTGATCAAGCCAATTAAAAAACAATTAACTATTCTTTCAAAAACTTATTCGTCAGTATTCTTTCTTCTGTTTGTAGCCTCATCAAATAAATTCCTTCTGACAAGCCTGAAACATCTAGTCTCTTTTCATTTCTAAATTCAGCAACAATTTTTTCGTGAAGATCGAAAATAGTTCCAGAAATGAATTTTGATTCCAAGGCAGCAACAAGAATGATGACTTCTAGACCTCAATCTCACTCCTTCTGAGCATCCTACCCAAGTTCGGGTCCCATACTTTCAATTGAAGACATTTGATGATGTCTCTGGGCGTTAAAGAAGAAGTTTTAGGATTCTGAAATTCTGGAAATGCTTTGTATACTTCTGGTAAACGGTAGAAGGGAATTTTCGCATTCGCATGGTGAATGTGATGATAGCCAATATTCGCAGTAAACCAATGCATCACCCTGCTCATTTTTAAGAAACTGGTAGAATTCATAGCAGCACCAATGTAAGTCCAGCCTTCTTTTTCTTCAAAGGTTGCTTCCGGAAAATTATGCTGCACGTAAAACAAGTAAGAACCTAATCCATGGGCTAAGGTAATGGGTATAATTAGGGCAAAAAGCATCGTTGCTAAACCGAAGTTAAAAAATAGCAAGATTGCCAAACTGTAATGGAAGATCAAGGCTAATAATGAATCCCAATGTTTGGTTGGGCTCCGAAGCAGAGAAAGGATAGACATGCCCCAAGTAAAAGCAAAAATATAACCTAAGCCAATAGTTATTGGGTGACGAATAAATAGATAATTCGTTCGTTGCGCTCTTGTCATCTTGTTAAATTTCTCTTTCGTAACGATCGGAAAAGACCCAATACTAGAAGTAAATAACTTTGAATTATGCTTGTGGTGGTGGTCGTGCGACCTTTTCCAAATATTACGTGGAGTGAGCATATAAAAGCCAAAAAAAGTAAATATCAAATTCGCCAGAATTGACTTTCTTAAGATTGCCAGGTGGAGATAATCGTGATAAATCACAAACATTCTTGCCAATAAAAGTGCCTCTAATACACAACATACTAACCTGATTGCCCAATGAAAAGGATAAAGCGCTCCGAAAAAAGCTGCAGCCAAAAGAACCAAGGTTGTCCAAGTATAAGTCCAACTCCTGCGTCTATCTTCCTTGGCATAAGGCCGTGTAGCCATAATTAACTCCTTTCCGTCCAACATAATTTTAATCGTTTTGTCTTTTGTGTTTCCAACGACGATGTGTCCACAGCCAAATTTCAGGCTGTTTTACAATGTCTTTTTCTAGTCGTTTGGTAAAGGCTTCTATGATATAAGTGTCTTCTTGCTCAGCTGGATCAGTCACTAATTTCTCTGCTCTCATTTCATACTGCCCTCTCTTCAATCGATGAATTCCAATGTACACCACCGGGTATTTCATCTTCTTAGAGATTTTTCCTGTGCCTGTAAAAACAGGCGTCTCTTGATTCAAAAACTGCATCCAGTGCGCTCCTTTTGGTGAAGGGGTTTGATCTGCAATAAAAGCTGTTGCTGTTAACTTTTTTCGATCTCCTATGATGCCTCTCAATGAGTCTTTCATAGAATACAAGCCATTCCCTAACCTGGTTCGCATTCGATACACTAAGCCATCAAAATACTTATTTTGAAGTGGGTGATAAATCACAAATAGTTGATGAAAAGGTTCAATGGCAAATCGTGCTCCACCCAGTTCCCAATTCCCAAAATGTCCCATAGCAATAATTACACTTTGATCAGCCTTGCTATATTCTTCAAAAATTTCACCACCAGTAAATTTTACTCTCTTTTCTAAACTCTTCGGTGAAATCGTAATACTCTTCAGAGTCTCTAGCACTAAATCGCAAAAATAGCGGTAAAACTTTCGTTGAATTTCCAATAACTCTTGCTCTGTTTTTTCTGGAAAGGAATTTTTTAAATTTTCAAAAACTACTTTTTTCCTATATCCAAAAACGTGATACAGTAACACAAATAGGAAATCGGACAGACGATATAGCCACCAAAAAGGCAGTATAGAAATACAATAGATAAAGGGTAAGCTTAAGTAGTAAATCACTGCGTTCATTCCTGCGAAATTATCATTAAAAACACTATGATTGATTTTACTATCAAAGCCTTCTATTAACGAGCTATTGTTGGTTAAAAGAGAACAAAAAAAGGGCACTCATTTAATATGAATGCCCTCAAAATGATAGAGAAAGTAATCTTTATTCTTCGTTAGGGGACATGTACTTATAAACCAGTCCCGCTAGTATTGCACCAACAATCGGGGCAAGCCAAAACAACCACAGTTGGTCCATCGCCCAGTCTCCCACAAAAATAGCTTGACTTGTGCTTCTTGCTGGATTCACAGAGGTATTGGTCACTGGAATACTAATCAGATGAATTAAGGTTAAGCCTAAACCAATCGCTAAGCCTCCAAAACCCTTTGGGGCTTTCGGATGAGTAGCTCCTAAAATGATAATTAAGAACATAAAGGTCATGACTATTTCACAAATTAGAGCAGACATCATACTATAGCCATCAGGAGAATGATCTCCATATCCATTCGCCGCAAAACCTCCAATTTCAAAGCCCGATTTTCCACTTGCAATCAAATACAGAATTGCGGCACCAGCAATTCCTCCTAAAACTTGAGCTCCTATGTAAGGCAGTAGATCTTTCTTATCAAATCTTCCTCCCACCATTAATCCAATAGAAACTGCTGGATTTAAATGACATCCTGAAATGTGACCTAAGGCATAAGCCATGGTTACGACGGTAAGTCCAAAAGCAAGAGCTACACCTACAAAGCCAATTCCTAGTTCAGGGTATGCCGCAGCCAAAACTGCACTTCCACAACCTCCAAGTACCAACCATAGGGTACCAATAAATTCTGCTACTAATTTTTTCATTTATCCTATTTTAGTTTTTAATAAGCAACAGATAAATAGTTACTTACAAATTAATTAATACGAATATAGCTGAAAATTATCAAGTTCCAAAAAACAAGAAAAAGCAGGGCATAAAAAAAAGGATATTCCAATATGGAGTATCCTTTCGCTTAGTATCATGATTCGCCCAAAATCATTAGATAGTTCTTATCCGGTAAAAAAGTCAAATACATTTCCTAGTTGACTACTTTTTACTTTATAAAAGTCGGTATAAGAACATCGTTGACAAGTGACAGAGGTATATTTTTCGGTTTGGACATCAAATATTTTACTCAACATACCTCCCGTAGCCCTCATTTCTCCTGTTTGATAGGAGTTATTACTACATTTTGGACAGGTATAACGTAATTCATTCATTTCTCTTAAAGTTTCTGGTTTCCTTCAATTTAAGAGTAATCATAACAGTTCGAAACAATTAAAGGATGAACGGGGTTTTGAAAAGATAGATCGTCTAAATCTGCTCAAATAAGTCTTCTAAAGGCCTTCTAACCTTAGGTGCGTGTTGACTAGCATCTTCTTCTGATCGGTAACCAATCGGGCAAACCAAAGCAGAGGATAACCCTCTTTCTTTCAAGCCTAAAATCTCATCGTATTTTGCCGCATCAAAACCTTCCATCGGACAAGAGTCTATTTTTAAGGCTGCACAGGCATTCATTAAGTTAGCCAAAGCAATGTAAGTTTGCTTTGCAGTCCAAATATTGATTTCCTCTGGAGAAAACTTCGATAAGGTACTGGAGACAAATTGCACGTAACCACTCAATTTTTCTATGTCTACATTTTCCGTCTTTGCTTTAATTTCGGCGTATTCATTTAAATGTGCGTCTGTAACTTCTGTATAGTTACACAACACCAAAACGTGAGAAGCATCTGTCACTTGAGACTGGCCCCAAGATACAGGTTTTAGCTTTTCTTTCACCTCTTGATCTTCGATCACCAAAACTTTGAATAATTGTAAGCCATAAGAAGTCGCCGTTAATTGAATGGCTTCTTTAATTTGTGCCATATCTGCTGCACTGACCCTCTTAGTCGCATCAAACTTCTTTGTTGCATAACGCCATTTCAATTCTTCTAATAATCTCGTCTCTGCTCTTTTTACATAGAAAGGCTTTCCTTTCATATTGTTCAGCAAAAGTACTTCCTATTGTGAGTTTACCGTCAAATAAATCCGCTTCAGTTTAGTAAAGCTCTTTTGTTTGGGATATTGATCCTCCTTTTGCTGGATCAATTCATATGCTTCCGCACAAAAAATGTGTTGATATTTACACGCTTTAGAGTAGGATTTCGCCAAAGCGAATTCTGCTTGAATATCGCCAGGCCTTTCTTTTAATGCTCTTTTGTAGTTCCCAATTGCCATAAAATAGTCTCTGTCTTTCAGGTTTAAACTTCCCAACAACATGTGCTTTTCATAAGATTCTCTTTCGGCTTGAAATGAAATCTTCTTCGCTTTTTTTTGATATACATCCCGTACCACACTAGGAGCATTTAAAAAATAAATGCCCAAATAGCCTATTAGTACCAATGAAATGGCAAATAATACCACCTGAATATATCTGTAACGTTTCCGATCTTGAACTAACTTTTCTCGAATTGCTCCTAATTCAATTGTATTGCTCCCTTTCTCTTTCGAGATTGGCTCAGTTGATTCTTCGTAACCTGAGTTCGATTATTATTTAGAAATTCAGATTTTCAGAAGTGGCAATATACAAGGCGTATTTTTAGAGATATAGCAGGCTATATTCTAAAGATTCAACGCAGTAAATTGTTATTTCTGTGAAAGTTTTCATAGTTCCGTAGCTAAACAGCAATCTTTTTCTTAAAATTTACTTAGAATAGCGAGCTATTCCTTCATTAATTTTAATCAAACCCCACTATTTATCTACGGTCTGAATCCTTAAGAAGAACCGAACTCAGGTTTGTAATACTTCCTTATTTCTGCGTAGGATAAATCTCGTTTAAAGAATCCTCTTCTTTTTCTAGCTCCAATAAGATTTCTATTATTCTTCAAGGAGTTCTGCATATTCTGTATTGATCCTCCTCCTCCCGTCGTTTTTTGTTTTAATTGTTTCCTAACAAGTTAAAACGAAATGTCAATTTTGACTAGTAGAATCGGATGAGTGGGGTACAGCATCCCTATTTTAAGATGTTTTCAATAAAAAAGAATGGGCTGAAAATTATAGATTGCTTCATGACTCTTCGACTCCGCTTAGAGTGACATTCGCAATGGCTTAATAATTTTCAGCCCACTTTAGCATTTAGTTAACAACATTTACAGTCAGTAGTGGTGCAGCTACACTTGCAATTTTCATTGGTCGTTGCTTCACCACATGTGCAATTACATTCACAATTTGTGTTCTCGTTATTCAGTACTCTTTCTTGATTTTTCATCTCTTTTGTTTTTAATAATTAATGTTTATCACTCTTAGAGACGAGTAGTTTATAAAAGGACGCAAACTAGCAGTCGCAGTCTTCGTGCGTGGAAGAAATCACATTTCCGTAGCCGTCTGTTTCAACGGCACAACAAGCCACAAACAGATCCTTTAGCTGTTGTCTTGCTCTTTGTATTCTCGATTTAGCCGCAGAATAAGAGATATGCATCTGCTGTGCATATTCCTTTTGAGAGATTCCACCAAATGAAGTCTTCTTCAAAGCATCTTGATATTTCTCTGGTAATTCCTCTATATGCGATTTCAAACAATTGCTAAAGTCATTATTGGACTCATTCAGCTCTTCTGCTAAGCTTTTTTCAAAAGTCATAGAGATTTGCTTGGCATTCTTTAGCGGTTCTTTTTTTCGATAATAATCAATGATCGTATTTCGTGTAATTTGATATACCCAGCTTGCCAATCGATCTTTGGTTTGCAACGACTTCACATTTAAATGAATCTTAATGAACACTTCTTGAAGAATATCTTCGGCTATATTAGTATCGTTCACTCTGGCTTTTATAAAGCCTAATAGTTCATTTCTAAAGTCTCCCCAAATTGCTTGCGTTGTCATTTTATTGGTATAGACGTTGAAGGTAAGAAAAGACGCATACTATTTTGTTATTGTATCTCCATGTGTAATGAAACAAAAAAATTGGCGAGGGTTTTTACTTCAATATCGAAATGTACTCTTTCCAAGGCCCTACCTCTTCTTTATAATTTTTTGCTAAAACTCTTGTAAGTTGGTGAATATGACTAAAATCATGTGCTGTCCAAGTTGCCAATAATTGCTGTAAAGTAACTTCTCCAAACGCTGGATGGATTCCTGTTCTTAGAAGCTTCTCTGAATCAATCTCCAATTCCTTTAACGTCTTCATATTGCCTTTTCTTAAAAGACTAAATTCAATCAAAAGCTGGTCTAAGTTTTTCCCTTTGCTGTTTTCGAATTGAGCAAATCTATCGAAAGGTTGAAAGGAAGTGCCTAGCTCATCTTCAAGAATGGCCCTTGAACGTGGGATCCAATCTGTTTTTTCACCATGAATTAGATGACCAACAATATCAAAAGGACTCCATGTATCATCTCCTTCATTGGCATGAACCCACTGATCATTAAGCTCACTCAACAGTGATTCAAGAACCTTCGGTGTCCGGCTTAATATTTCAATACACTCTTTTAATTCAAATTTCATTCCTTGTTCTTTTTGATGCTTCTGATATACCAGAATTACAATAAAGTCAACTTATTCCTTCCGGCTCCTTATCCTTTAATCTTTTATTTTGCTGAACCTTTTTCAACATCTCTAAAATTCTTTTCGCTTTGGTTTCTTCAGTCTTTGCCGCGTAAATCCAGTCTAAATATACCTTTTGCTGACCTTCCGAAAAAGATAAGAAGTTTTGTATCGTTATGCTTGGTTCATCATCAAAACACTCCATAATTTCTTTTGGAATCTCGAATTTTGAATCATCTATATATAACACCACACTCACATAATCTCCTTCCTTTTTTTTAATCTTTTTCCTTATTTCAGCCTTAACAGGTAAAAATAGTTGGTTATTCCCCATTGGCATTAGCTTGTACTGCTTTAGCTCAAATCCATCAATGTTACCCCTTACTTTAACCCAGCCAAAAGGGTTCTTCTTATTTTGAAGTATTTCAGGAATTTCTGCATAGGTCCAACCTCCTTTTCCAGGATGCTTCTTTAGAAGATATTCAGCGTTTACTAATGGTATTTCTTCACTCATTATTACAAGCATTCTACAGTACTAGATAGTCGAAACATTCAAACCTATTACATTGACATTTTATTTCAATAGCTGCTGATGTTATAAATAAACGCAAAAACATTTAATTATTAAATATCCATGCCCCAAGATTACACGCTTTTCAAAAGCACACAAGTTAGCTCCAATCACTCCATCAACAATGTTTGGTTAATAGATTAATGGCATAATGCCGTGTGAAAAAAAAAATTATACCAACTTTTATGTATGAATTTGAAGTTATTATTTTCATGGATTCTACTTTTAGTATCAAGCTCTCCTCTTTTTTCACAAGTTGAAGATAAACAGCTGATCCCCTCAATTCGCGAACTTATTTTCCCTGCACAACCAGAGACTAAAAACAACTTTAATCTCTTTTATGAAATACACCTTAGCA
The DNA here is from genome assembly GCA_016763995.1 of Flavobacteriales bacterium. GTDB lineage: Bacteria > Bacteroidota > Bacteroidia > Flavobacteriales_E > Vicingaceae > NORP294. The sequence goes on from JAESST010000152.1 coordinate 7,716, forward strand.
GAGATAGTATCCCACGACCTTCTTTTTGGTATAAAATTATTTTTAGCTGAGACAGTGATTTTGAGTTTACCCTTTTCCCTTTAATGGAGAAAGATCATTATGAATTCTACCTGTATAAAGTAGCTGGAAATACTCTTTTCTGCGAAGCCATTGCGGAAGACAGAGTCACTTCTTTAAATAGCTATAAATATCAAAAAGAATATAACGACAACAACCAATCAGCAAGTTTTAGAGCAAGTATTGTACATGTAAAGCCCATTCCGGTAAAAGCTGGAGATGCTATTTATTTAGAGGTTCTTGCCACCAAAGGAAGCGATTGTGGACATATTTTCGATTGCAGAACCTCTGAAGGTTCGTTGGTTACTAAAGTAATCAACGATAATTGTGACTCTATTATTCCAATAAACATAGATCGTTCTCTTCTAATTGGTGAAAGACGCGAAGCTGTCGCTCTTCGTTACCTCAGCGATTTATTTTGTATTGAGCGCAAGGCTGCTATTGCTTTTACTTCTATTAATTTATTAGGGAAAGACAAAACGGTACGACAACAAAATGACTTTCTTCATTACAGTAAAAAAGAGTCCCCAAATTACCAGCAATTTCAGAACCTCCCTTCAGATACTACATCTATAGAGAAACCTACTGAGATAGTAGTAGCAACACCTATTTCTATTTTTGACCAAGTTCTAAAAGAACGCTCTCGCATTGCTGATTCTATGAAATTAATTGATTCGAAAGGAGTAAAATCAACTGCTGAGCTCAACCACCTTACTGAACTCACGAAACACCATACCATTTACGATGTAAATGGAAAAAAGAAGGCAACTCGTTTACAAGTAGACAGGTCTCTTTTTTCTCTTTTGTTAACTGATCTTCAATCTAAAAGAAATTTAAAAAGAGAAGAGCTTAGGTTATGTTATATTCAATTCAAAAAGCTAAACAAGAAAGAGCTTTCTAAACGGAAAAAGGGCTCTCAAAAATTGAAGCAATTGAAAATAGAAAAGAAAGCAATCGAGGCAAAAATCACCACAACACGATCTAAAATAAAAAGAATTAAGCGCTTAATTTCAAAAAAAGAATATGCCTTACAAGACAATTTTGTCTTCAACAAAAGTACCTCGATAGAGAGTGAAGGTGTTATTTATAAAATCCAGATCGGAGTGTATAAAAACAAAATTTCTCCTGAAGTTTTTCGTGGACTTTCTCCTGTTTCTGAAGATCCTTATGAGGGAAACGTACGCTACTCTGTTGGAGCATTCCCAAAGTTCAACTATGCAAAGCAAGCTAAAGCTCATGTAGTAGAAATTGGTTTAAAAGATGCGTTTATTGTCGCCTACTATCGAGAAAAACGAATTGAGATTAAAGATGCTTTAAAGCTTGAACCTTAGTATATTTTAACTTCTACTCTTACGTTTTTTTCTATTGCCTCCAGTGTTCTTGCATCTTGTATTAACATAAAATCGCCCCCATGCCCCACCGTGCTAATGCGATCTTCTTTTATTCTCTTTTTCTCTAATCTCCGTTTTATTTCTTCTGCACGTAAAATGGATAGGTTCTTTGAGCTTCCTTTAAAATTCCATTGCTCTGCTCTGTTTTTATAAGCTTTATTCCTTCTAATTTTATTATTGCCATTAGTATGCCCTGCTAATTCAATTCTTAGATCAGGGTTGTTTTCTAAAAAATTAACCAAATAATTCAACTCCTTCTGTGCCTCTCTTTTTAATGCATAGGTATTGGGGTGAAAATAAATATGGCTCATTAGAAACTTATCCCCTCTTTGCAATGGTTCTAAAAATATATCGAAATCACTGCTGTCTGCTTTTAAATAATCACTAATGATCAACTGATGCTCAAAACGCTTATAGCCTGGAGCAATACAGGTCACCAAATAACTCTTCCCTTTCTCAATGCGCAATGGGTGCTTTTGCGATCGATTAAAATCAATTTTTACAGCTGTTTTTGTCTGTGGATCTTTAATAATAATTTCTGCTTTAACATGGCTTTCTTTATTGTTTTGATCGAGAAGTTGCACAAAAGAAATCAAGCTATTTTTACCCCACTCTAGTTTTTCGGGTTCTTCTTTCTTTTCTTCTTCTATTGGAACTACACAGGGAATATGAATCGCTTTTACTTTCAATGTTGAAAGTGAATTACGAATACTCAACTCATGGCCACAATTACTAAACGAAGTATTTAACACACAAAGGAAATAGCTTTTTCCAGCTTTTGTATTGAGTCTAAATTTAATGTATTGCTCTCCATTCTCCAGTAACTGTATTTTCTTCGGTTTTGTTTTTTGAGAGAATACCTGTTGACAAAAATCTCCTTCATCAAACTCAAAAGCCAATACGGTATAATGATCACCTCCATCAATAGGAGATAGAGTAATTTCAACTGACTCTTCTGTGTTAGCATTTAAACGATACCAAAAAGAAAACTGCTCTTCATATTGATAAAACACTGTAGGATCCTTTTGCTCTTGCAATGGCAGTTCTATTACAAAAGCTTGATCGCATTCAAACACACTGTTTTCGTGAATGAAATTTTGTGCATTTATCAAAAACGCAACAAATAGGGAAATAGCAAGGCAAAATGCTTTCAATCAATATCTATTTAGTGATAGAGTAAAAGTAACACTTGGTTTTACTTATTCCCAACGAAAATCTAATAATCATTAGCTCTTGTGCCTGTTGCACAAGATCGTTACAATAAGCAACTTGCTATATGCAAGGCAAGATTTGTGCTGAGTTCATCGAAGTAAAGCTTATCAAGAGAAGTTGTTTTTAAACTTTCAGTTAAGTGATCGAATTCCGGAGAGTAATTTTTATCGTTGCTTAGTAGTACTGAAAAGCACGATTTAAGGGAAAGTGGCAAAAATTACTTGCAGCAAAGAGCTGCCACTTACTGATCTATTATTTCTATTGTTTGAAATTGTTGAACAATAAAGTTGTGCTCTTTTTTGAAAGAAGGTAAGAAATGAGATAGAGGTTAATGAACCAACATCACTTTTTTTGACTGCAGCCCATGATGAATAAAATAAAGGCCATTGGGGTATTCACTTAAATCAATCTGATTTTCTTCTTGTTTAAATTGCACTTCTTTCAGGAGCCGAGCATTGGAATCATAAATAGAGATGATCTGATTTGAAACTTCTGCAACAACAATGTTTAATATTCCATTTGTGGGATTTGGGTAAACTGATAAAGACCTCGATGGATCGCTCAATTCAGTTGTAGAAGTGATACAAGAATTAACTAGAGAGTCTCCATTAAAACTCCATCCGTCTGCCATTAACAGTATTCGGGCACTATCGGCCGCGCAGTATTGCAAACCTGCCACGCCTATCGTTTTATTACTATAACTATTGCTTTCCCAACCAATTAGTGTGCTATCATAATTGCCAATAGATAAACCAGAGTGGTCTAGCATACCCCACATTTGAATTACTGAATCAATATCCCAGCCCCCTAAGTTCTGATCAAATAAAATTGCATTTTTAAACATTTCAATTAAGGAAACTGTTTTTGATATATCCCAATTGCCAATATCTTGATTAAAGGAAATTGCGCCATCGAACATATTAGTCATGGTAGTAACGGACGAAACATTCCAAGCTGATATATCTTGATCGAATGAAGTTGCATTCTTAAACATTGCATTCATTCTTTTAACAGAATCAACTTGCCAATTCCCAATGTCTTGATTAAAAGCTGTGGCACCCCAAAACATTCCATTTAAGTCTATTGCTGCTGTAACATTCCAATTGCTTAGGTCTTGATTAAATAAAGTAGCATCTAAAAAAATATGACTGAATGAAGTTATACTAGAAACATCCCAATTACTAAGGTCTCCATTGAATTTTGATGCCCCAGCAAACATTCCAAAAATAGGCGGAGCCATTGAAAGGTCCGGAGAATCAGTTGGACCATCTTCTAAATTAATACATCCAGAAAAGGCATTAAAAAGCTCTAACCAAGCTGTAGTACCCCATTGGTCAATAGAGATTAACTTATTTGCATCTCTGATCGTTCCCACATTTGTACGGCCAAAATCAATTTTGGGAAATGTGCCGCGGATTCGAATAGTATATCTTCCAATAGAGTCATATTGATGAACTATGTTCTGAGTTATACCTATCGTATCGAATACTCCATCATTGTCCCAATCTACATCATAATTGTACGTTAAGTTAACATAGGTATTGATAAAATAAGAGCTATCGTTGGATTGACCTGCTTTGTCTGTTTGTATAGTAAACACAAAGTGAGTAGAATCTTTTTGGGCAAACAAAATTGAAACAAATCCAAATAGAACAAAAAGGGTAAAGAGCTTTTTCATAACTTGGTTTAAGTACTTATAACACAAATAAAAAGCGATAAGCTGCCTTGCTATTTATTGATGAACCAACATCCCTTTCTGAGATTAGCTCAACTTCGAATAAAGCACAAGCTAATGGGATGTTCACTTAATTTTTACTAACGTTTAGTGTATGGTTGCGTGGCATCCCTGAGGGTGCTATGCACTATACACAGTGTGCCTGTTGCACAAGATCGTTAAATTAAGTAACTTGCTATATGCAAGGCAAGAAAGATTATCAAGAGAAGTTGTTCTTAAATTTTCAGTTAAGTGA
>JAESST010000153.1 GCA_016763995.1 Flavobacteriales bacterium
TATGTAATTCTATAATACTATTTCAAAACCCGTCTGAGTAAATCAGACGGGTTTTTTGTTTCATAGCCCAAAAGTTTACTCAGGCACAAACACACACGATGAGTAAACTAAAAATTGCCGTTCAAAAGAGCGGAAGATTGAATGAAAAATCTTTGCTTCTGCTGAAAGAGTGTGGAATTAAAATCAGCAATGGGACTAGTAAACTAAAGGCAGAAGCTCAAAACTTTCCCATCGAAGTTCTCTTTTTAAGAGACGACGACATTCCTCAGTATGTAGAGCAACAAGTTGCTGATATTGGAATTCTAGGAGAGAATGAAGTCTTGGAGAAAGGCAAGAAAGTAAGCGTTGTTGAGCAATTAGGCTTTGCAGCTTGTCGTTTAAGTCTGGCCATTCCAAAAAATAAAAACTATCAAGGAGTAAGAGATTTTGAAGGGAAACGAATAGCCACGAGTTATCCGAACATCCTTGCTGAGTTTCTACAAAACAATGCCGTTAAAGCTGAAATAGAAGAGATTGGAGGAAGTGTGGAGATTGCTCCAAGCATTGGTTTGGCAGATGCTGTTTGCGACATTGTAAGTACAGGAAGCACGCTTTTAACCAACGGCTTGAAAGAGGTGGAAACCGTTTTAAACAGCCAAGCAGTGATGATTTCAAGTGGGCAACTTTCCACTGAAAAATCAGAGCTATTGGAGAAATTACTGTTTAGAATCAGAGCTGTAAGAAATGCTTCAGCTAATAAATACATTCTACTAAATTCTCCAGATTCAGCTATCGAAGCCATATCGGCTTTATTACCTGGAATGAAAAGTCCCACCATATTGCCATTAAACAGAAAAGGTTGGAGCAGCATTCACTCTGTCGTGAAGGAAGATGAGTTCTGGGATGTGATTGATCAATTGAAATCCTTAGGAGCAGAAGGAATATTAGTTGTTCCGATTGAAAAAATGATTGTATGATGAAAAAAATAAAGTACCCCGGAAAAGAGGATTGGGAGGTATTCACCCAACGACCTGAATTGGAAAAGAAAGACTTGAATGCTTTAGTAAAGAACATTCTTACAGCAGTAAAAGAAAAAGGCGATGAAGCTTTGTTTGAATTTTCTGAGAAGTACGATGGAATTCAACTAGTGGATTTGAAGGTTTCAGAAGAAGAGATAAGAGAACTAGTTCTTCAGCAAGAGTTGAAAGAAGCGATTCAAGTTGCGAAGAATAACATTGAAAAATTTCACCAGAGTCAGTTGATAGAAGAACCGGTAGTAGAAACCACAAAAGGAGTTAGCTGTTGGCGAAGGAGTGTAGGAATTGAAAAGGTAGGCTTGTACATTCCCGGAGGTTCGGCGCCTTTGTTTTCTACAGTTTTAATGTTGGGAATTCCAGCTGTTTTAGCCCAATGTAAAGAGGTGGTATTATGCACTCCTCCAGATAAAGAAGGAAAAATTCATCCTGCCATTTTATATACTGCCAACTTGGTAGGGATTAAAAATATTTACAAAGTTGGAGGCGCTCAGGCCATAGCAGCTATGGCTTTTGGGACAGAAAGTATTTCAAAAGTGCACAAGATTTTTGGGCCGGGGAATCAATACGTCACCAAAGCAAAAGAGTTGGTTCAGCAAGAAGCAGTGGCCATTGATATACCTGCAGGTCCAAGTGAAGTATTAGTTATTGCTGACAAGACTTGCCGACCAGAATTTGTCGCTGCAGATTTATTATCTCAGGCAGAACACGGAGAAGATAGCCAAGTGATGTTGTTGAGCAACAATGCTAAGGTGATTGATGAGGTGAATTTAGAAATGGAAAAGCAATTAGAACAGTTGCCGAGAAAAGCAATTACTGCAAAAGCTTTGGAAAATGCTTCTTCAATTTTACTGAATTCAATGGAAGAGTGCATTGAATTCAGTAACGTATACGCACCGGAACACCTGATTTTAGCGACTGAGCAAGCAGACGACTTATTAGATAATATCACCAACTCAGGATCGGTTTTTATTGGAAATTACAGTTGCGAAAGTGCAGGAGATTATGCCAGTGGAACCAACCACACCTTGCCCACCAATGGCTTCGCTCGAACTTATAGCGGAGTATCGATGGATAGTTTTTTAAAGAAAATAACTTTTCAAAAACTCACAGCGGAGGGAATTCAAAAACTCGGACCAACGATTGAGATCATGGCAGAAGCAGAAGAATTAATGGCTCACAAGAATGCGGTTAGTATTCGATTACAAGAATTAAGAAATGGACGTTAATCAACTGGTAAGAGAAAATATTAGATCCCTTTCTTCTTATTCAAGTGCACGATCTGAGTTTTCTGCGGATGAAGGAATTTTTTTCGATGCGAATGAAAACCCTTTTGGTAAATACAAGCGTTATCCAGATCCAAATCAAACAGTGTTAAAGCGGAAGATTTCTGATTTGAAGGGTGTTATAGAACAGGATATTTTCATTGGAAACGGTAGCGATGAAGTTATTGATTTGTTGTTTCGCATTTTTTGTACTCCGGGGAAGGATCAAATTATTCTGTTTACACCGACTTATGGAATGTATCAAGTTTCGGCAAATATAAATGATATAAATATAATTGATATAACATTAAATAAGAATTTTCAAATTGATCTAAAAAGGGTGATTCCTTATCTAAATGATGCCACTATTAAATTATTGTTTGTGTGTTCTCCGAATAATCCAACCGGAAATGGTATTGACAAAAAGGCGATTGAGTTTTTATTGAAAAATTTCAACGGAATCGTAGTTCTTGATGAAGCTTACATTGATTTTAGCTCAGAAGTTTCTTGGGCAAGCAAGGTAGAAGCTTATCCCAACTTAGTTGTGTTACAAACCTTAAGCAAAGCTTGGGGATTGGCAGGTCTTCGCCTGGGAATGGCATTTAGCAATTCAGTAATTATCAATTTTTTCAATAAGGTAAAGCCACCATACAACATAAGTTCTGCTAATCAAAAAATCGCCTTAGAAGCATTGAAATATCCAGCTGCTTTTCAGAGGAAAGTGAAGCAAATTTTAAATGAAAGAGAGCGGCTGAGAGAGCAGCTTCAAGGCCTTAAAATGCTAAAGAAAATCTATCCTTCAGAATGTAATTTTTTGTTGATAGAAGTAACCGATGCAGATCAGATTTATGCGCAACTGATTGAGCGAAATTTAATCGTTAGGAATCGGTCTAAGCAGGTGAAGAATTGCCTGCGCATCACTGTGGGGACGAAAGAGGAGAATAATATATTATTGAATGAATTAAAGAAAATAGAAGAATGAAGAAAGTATTATTTATTGATCGAGATGGAACTTTAGTGGTAGAGCCGCCCATTGATTATCAGTTGGACAGTTTGGAGAAATTGGAGTTTTTACCGAAGGTATTTCAATCCCTTTCTCGAATCGCGACAGAGTTAGAGTATGAGCTGGTAATGGTGACCAACCAAGATGGTTTAGGAACAGACTCTTTTCCCGAAGAAACTTTTTGGCCTGCTCACAACAAGATGTTAAGCGCTTTTGAGAACGAAGGAATTCGATTCAAAGAAGTATTGATTGATCGGAGTTTTCCTGAAGAGAATTCACCGACAAGAAAACCACAGACAGGCTTGCTGAATGAATATGTATACGGCACTTATGATTTGGTAAATTCTTTTGTCATTGGAGATAGAGCAAGCGATATGCAATTGGCTCAAAACTTAAAATGTCAAGGAATTTTTATTGGAGAAGGTAATGTTTCGGCGGTTTTAAGCACCAATAATTGGGAAGAGATTTATCGCTTTTTGAAAGCCAAGCCTCGTACAGCAGAAGTAGTTCGAGAAACAAATGAAACAAAAATCAAGGTGCTTCTGAATTTGGATGGAAGTGGCAAGAGTTCCATATCAACTGGAGTTGGGTTTTACGACCACATGTTAGAACAGCTTTCTAGGCATGGAGGGATAGACCTTGAGATAGCAGTTCAAGGAGATTTAGAAATTGACGAACACCATAGCATAGAAGATGTGGCGTTAACACTTGGAGATGCCTTTAAGAGAGCTTTGAGTTCTAAAAAAGGCATTGAGCGTTATGGGTTTTTATTGCCCATGGACGATTGTTTGGCTCAGGTAGCGATTGATTTTGGAGGTCGTCCGTGGCTGGTTTGGGAAGCTGAATTTAAGCGAGAATACATCGGCGAAATGCCTACGGAAATGTTTCTTCACTTCTTTAAATCTTTTAGCGATGCTGCTCAATGTAATTTAAACATCAAAGCAGAAGGAGAAAATGAGCACCATAAAATCGAGGCAATTTTTAAAGCTTTTGCCAAGGCCATTAAAAAGGCTATCGCTAAAACCAATCAGTTTAATATTCCAAGTACAAAAGGAAGCTTATGATCGCAATTATTAAATACAATGCTGGCAATGTACGTTCAGTTCAAAATGCATTAAATCGCTTAGGCTATGAATCTGTTTTGACGAATGATTCTGATGAGATTCGAAAATGCGAGAAAGTTATTTTCCCTGGAGTAGGAGAAGCTAGCTCTGCCATGAATTATCTAAAAGAAAGAGAATTAGGTCAATTGATCCCCTCTTTAAAACAACCGGTTTTAGGAATCTGCTTGGGCTTGCAATTAATGTGTTCCTCTAGCGAGGAAGCCAATACCAACTGCCTTGGCATTTTTGATACGGTAGTAAAGAAATTTCCATCCACGGAATTGGTGCCTCAAATGGGATGGAACAATTTTGAGCGATTGGAGGGTGATTTGTTTCGAGGAATAGAACTGAACGACGACGTTTATTTTATACACAGTTATTATGCGACTTTGTGCGACGATACAATTGCTCAAAGCAATTACGGTTTGCCTTTTAGTGCAGCCTTGCAGAAAGAGAATTTCTATGCGACCCAATTTCACCCTGAAAAGTCGGCGAGAATTGGAGAAGTTATTTTAAAAAACTTTTTAGCATTATGAAAATAATACCAGCCATCGATATTATTGATGGGAAATGTGTGCGCTTGAGCAAAGGCGATTACAGCACACAGAAAATTTACAAGGGAAAGCCCTTAGAAGTGGCAAAAGAGTTTGAAGCGAGCGGAATCAAATACCTGCATTTGGTTGATTTAGATGGAGCCAAATCAGAACAGATTGTCAATTATAAAACGCTAGAAGAAATTACTTCTCAAACGAATCTGATCGTTGATTTTGGAGGAGGGATTAAGCGTGCTGAAGATGTAAGAATTGCCTTTGAGAGTGGCGCCTATAAGATAACGGCAGGCAGTGTGGCGAGTAAAAATTCAGAGCTTTTCACTGATTGGTTGGAAGTTTATGGAAGTGAACGAATCGTTTTGGGGGCAGATTGCAAGGATAGAATGATTGCCACCAACGGTTGGTTAGAAAGTTCTACGCACGATGTGTTAGATTTTATACAAGGCTATGAGAAAAAAGGAATACAGGAAGTGATTTGTACAGACATTAGCAAGGATGGGATGTTGCAAGGGCCTTCATTTGAATTGTACAAAGAAATTCTAAGGCAAACAAAAGTGCAATTGATCGCTAGTGGAGGAGTCACTTCTTTTCAAGATTTGCTAGACTTGAAGGCCTTGGGCTGTGCAGGAGCCATTATTGGAAAAGCCATTTATGAAGGTAAAATTACATTGAAAGAATTAGAGAGATTATGTTAAAGAAAAGAATTATTCCCTGTTTGGATATTAAAGATGGAAGAACGGTGAAAGGCGTGAATTTCTTGTCGATTAAAGATGCGGGAGATCCGATATCATTGGCTAAACGTTATGTAGCAGAAGGAGCGGATGAGCTGGTTTTTTTAGACATTACGGCCAGTATTGAAAAACGAAAAACCTTGCTGGGCTTGGTGGAACAGATTGCAGCAGAAATTAACATCCCATTTACGGTAGGAGGGGGAATTAATAGTTTAGAAGATGCTGATGCTTTAATACAGGCAGGAGCGGATAAAGTTTCTGTTAATTCATCTGCTGTAAAACGACCGGAACTAATCCGAGAATTGGCGAAGAACTATGGCAGTCAGGCGGTAGTTGTAGCAATTGATAGCAAACAAATTGAAGGAGAATGGAAAGTGGTTATTCATGGTGGAAGAACAGCCACGGAATGGAATACGCTGCTCTGGGCTCAGGAAGTTGAAAAACTAGGAGCAGGAGAAATTTTATTAACCTCTATGGAAAGCGACGGAACCAAAGATGGCTTTGCCCTAGAAATTACAAATGCAGTCAGTCAACAAGTGAATATTCCTGTAATTGCTTCTGGTGGAGCAGGCAAGAAAGAACATTTCAAAAGCATTTTTCAAGACTCTAAAGCTAGTGCAGCTTTGGCGGCGAGTGTTTTTCACTTTGGTGAAATTCAGATCCCTGAATTGAAGAGTTATTTAAAAACACAAAATATACCAGTACGATGAAATTAGATTTTGCCAAAGGAGGAGGATTGCTTCCTGTGATTATCCAAAATGCCAATACCTTACAAGTATTGATGTTGGGTTATATGAATGAAACTGCATTGCAACAAACAAAAGAGCAGGGCAGAGTAACTTTTTTCAGTCGTAGTAAAAACCGACTGTGGACGAAAGGCGAAGAATCAGACAATTTTCTTCTGGTGGAAGAAATACGAGAAGATTGCGATGAGGATAGCTTATTAATTAAAGTGAAGCCTAAAGGACCATGCTGCCATACGGGAGCAACTTCTTGTTTTAAAGAGGAAACGAGCAAGGGCTTTTTGTACGAATTGGAACAAAGCATTCACCAACGAATTGATGAAGATGCGACTGACTCATATACTAATAGCTTGTTTAAAAGAGGCATGAACAAAATTGCTCAGAAAGTAGGAGAGGAAGCAGTAGAACTAGTGATTGAAGCGAAAGATAA
>JAESST010000154.1 GCA_016763995.1 Flavobacteriales bacterium
AAAATAATAAGGGTTAAGTGCCAAGCCAAAAGTTGGTGCATATTAATAAGGCTCGCCAAGTTTACAATTTGACGTTTTAAAGAGAAAAAGTTAAAACAAAAATTGCTTTTTGGCTAAGTACTAGACCAAAAAGCAAGTGCACTCTAATCCCTTACTATTCTTAGTGTGCCAAGAATCAACCACGGCAAAAAAAAAGGGTTGAATGCTGTAAGTAAGATGATGGTAGGTCCATCAGAGTCGTTGTATAGGCGATGGCTCTAAACCACCTAAAGGTGCTTTGACTAATAATCTTGGTACTGAGCGTTTAGGAGAATCTAATCCAAGAGATTAGCAGGTAAGATTAAAGGAGTTGAACGCAAGTGAACCACTGAAGAGGTGTCGAGAAGTAGGAACCTCCAGTCAAAAGCTACGAAGTATGATACGGAGTTAAAAGTGATGTTAAGTAGTAACATTAATTACAGAAATCACCTATTTATTTTCTGTAAGGCTGGCGTCATTCAGGTGGCAAGAACTTTAATTAGGCTTATTTTACGGAACTTGGGAAGCTGCATACAAATGATAAGGGAAACGCACAATAGGCACAACCTAGAGGCAGAATACCGATAGTGTATGTAGTGGCAGACTAAGCCGTAGTAGTGATGAAATTTCTGTAATGGAGATGGAGCGAAGGGCTTAGGTTGTACAGTTGCATTTTATTTATCAACTCAATACTTAAGAGGATGAATTTATGGAGTGAAACAAAATCAATACCGATAAGTCGTCAAATGGTTTGGCAGGCTTATCAAAAAGTGCGTTCCAATAAAGGGAGTGCAGGAGTGGATGCGATAGAGATGTGTGAATTTGATGCAAACCGGAGCAAACATCTGTACAAATTATGGAATCGTATGGCATCAGGGAGTTATTTTCCTCCGCCTGTTAAAGAAGTAGCAATCTCCAAAAAGGATGGAAGCATTCGTAAATTGGGAATTCCTACAATAAGTGACAGGGTTGGACAAATGGTGGTAAAAATGTTTATTGAACCTAGATTAGAGGCAGTATTCAGTCAAAATTCTTACGGTTATCGTCCTGCTAAAAATGCGCATCAAGCATTACAAAGCGTACGGGAAAATTGTTGGAAACAAGATTGGGTTATAGGCCTTGATATAAAAGGATTCTTTGACACTATTGACCATAACAAATTGATGTTAGCTGTAAAGAAACATGTATTCGAGAATTGGGTACTACTTTACATTAAACGATGGTTGGAAGCACCCGTTTTTACAACATCTGGAGAGCTACGTCAAAAGCAAGGATTGGGAACACCCCAAGGAGGAGTAATTAGCCCATTATTAGCTAATTTGTTTCTACATTATGCTTTTGATAAGTGGTTAGAAAACACAGTTGGAAATGTGCCATTTACACGTTATGCTGATGATGTAATAGTGCATTGTAGAAATAAATCTCAAGCAGAAATGATACATCAAAGGATGGCATCTGTAAGGCTGGAGTTACATCCAGAAAAGACAAAAATTGTCTATTGCAGAGACTACCGTAGAAAAGGCAATTATCCAAAAGTGAAATTTGATTTCTTAGGATATTCTTTTCAGCCGAGAACTGCATTTTCAAAGAAAAAGAAAGCGTTGTTTTTAGGCTATGATTGTGCCATAAGTAGCAGTTCAAGAAAACGAATTGCAGACAAACTTGAAAAACTGAATGTAGGTAAGTTAACTTTTAAGAGCATTGTAGGAGTTGCTCAATACTTAAATCCAATGATAAGAGGATGGGTACGCTACTATGGTAAATTTAAAATGTATGAACTCACCAAAGTTTTCAGGTTATTGAGTCGGCGATTGGTTTGGTGGGCAAGGAAAAGGTATAAGCGTTACAAAACCAGCATAAGGAAAGGCTATAAATGGTTAGCATCTGTTAGGAAACAATATCCTAGCTTATTTTACCATTGGCTATTTCCTCATATTAATGTTATCGCTTAGATTTGTACAACAAGAGCCGTATGATGGGAGACTATCACGTACGTTTCTGTGAGAGGCTTAGGGTGAAAATCCCTTTGCCTACTCGATTCCAAAACGTTGGCAAACATTGAAACGACATAAATTACATATTTACAATTCTTAGGCAAAGACAAGGGCCAATCAAAACATTAATAATGTAATATATATTAAAAATAAATGGAAATAGGTTTACCTAATACAACTAAAAAAAGAGTCTTAATTATTGGAGCCGGATTTGGAGGAATTCAATTAGCCAAAGAATTGAAAAACTCTCCTTTCCAGGTGGTACTTATAGATAAAAACAATTTTCATTGCTTTCAACCATTAATGTACCAAGTCGCGACTTCAAGGTTAGATGCTGAATCTGTTATTCATCCTATTAGAAATATCTTTAGAAAACAAAAAAACTTTTGTTTCAGGATGGCTGAAATTCAAGAGATTGTTCCGGGTGAAAATAAAATTAGATTCGGAAAAAGAGTCATAACTTATGATTATCTAGTGGTAGCTACAGGCGCAAAAACTAATTTCAGAAAAAACGAAGGGCTTATTGTTAGTGCCATGCCAATGAAGAGTATTAATGAAGCTTTAGAGCTAAGGAGTTTGATTCTTCAAAACTTTGAAAATGCTCTACTGATAAACAACGAAAGAAAAAGGCAAGGCCTGTTAAATTTTGTTATTGCAGGAGCAGGGCCGACAGGAGTGGAATTAGCTGGCGCAATTGGTGAGTTAAAGCAAAAGGTTTTACCAAAAGATTACCCTAGCATAGATTTTACTAAAATGAACATTTATCTCGTTCAATCTAGAGAGAGGGTTTTACCAGCACTTTCAGAAAAATCTTCCAAAGCAGTAAAAACCTATCTAGAAAGATTGGGAGTTACAATTGTATTTAACACTAGAGTCTTAGACTTTTTTGGAGATTACGTAACTACCAGCAAAGATGATATTATAGCTAGAACTTTAATTTGGACTGCGGGTGTTGAAGGAGCTCCATTACCTGGTTTAAATAAAGACTGTTCTGCTCCAGGAAACAGAATTGCTACTAACGAATACAACAAAGTAGTTGGCTATCAAAATATTTTTGCAATTGGTGATGTTGCTGCCATTATAAACGAAGAAACGCCTAGAGGTCATCCTATGGTAGCTCCTGTTGCTATGCAGCAAGCTCAGCTTTTAGCCAAGAATTTAGTAGCTATTAATAAAGGCTTAACAACTAAAGCATTTCGATATAAAAATAAAGGTTCTATGGCTACAGTTGGTAAAAACAAAGCCGTTGTTGAAATAGGTAAAATCCATTTGAAAGGAACTTTTGCTTGGGTTGTATGGATGATAGTACACCTTATGAGCTTAGTAGGGTTTACAAGTAAATTTATTGCATTGTTTCACTGGGTAAGAGATTACTTTAGTAACGATAGATCTATGAGAACAATACTCACTCCCTTTGTTTTGGCTGATGCTAAAAGAAAAAGAAGACAAAAAATTCAGGATGAAATAGAACATTGAAATAAAACAATTTGCCAACAAAACCTAAACGGCATCAAAACGCAGTTTAGCCGAAACGTTGGCGGTCATTAGATGAAAAAAATAGAGATACCATATAATTCTGAAACACTATCAGCAACTTTATTTGATGATAATAGTAACGACAACGAAACTGTTCTAATTCTTGCTTCAGCCACAGGAGTAAAACAAGAATATTACAATGAATTCTCCAAATATGCTGAAAATAATGGAATTACGGTTATCACATTTGACTACAATGGTATAGGTCGCTCTTTAAAAAAACCGATCAAAGAACTAAAGATAAATGCTGCAGATTGGGGTAGAAATGATTTAGAAGGTATAATCCAATATGTTATAAACAAGTATCCAAAATCAAAGAAGGTAATTCTTGGACATAGCATTGGAGGGCAACTAATTGGGCTTGCAAAGTCATCTAATAAATTAGATAAAATAGTTTTAGTTGCAGCACAATCAGGTTATTGGAAGTATTGGAAAGGAATTGGAAGAGTTAAAATGTGGTTCAATTGGTATATTCTTTTTCCGTTTCTTCTTAGGACTTTTGGTTATTTGAAATCTAAGAATATTAGCGGTATGGAAAACCTACCGAATAATGTTGCTAATCAATGGCGAAATTGGGGCAAGAACAGAGATTATATTCTTAGTGATAAGTCAATCAATGAAACATTTTATGAAACTATAGATATCAATTTGACCGCTTTTAGTATAGATGATGATGACTTTGCCCCGAAAGAGGCAGTTCAATGGATGACAGAAAAATATAGAAATGCAAAAAGAAAATCAATTCATCTAAAACCAATCGATTTCCAAGTCAATAAAATCGGACATTTTGGAATATTTAAAGAACGATTTAAAAAAACAATTTGGACTCAAATTTTGAGTGAAATAAAATAACGAACTGCCAATCGAGTAGATAACTCCAACTAAAATAGCCGGAGTTCATACTTCGACGAGCTCAGCAAGCACCTCTTGTATGCTTGCGCTTAAGCATAAGCGTCACCACCATGCCCTTCAACAAATGCTCAGGCTAAAGCAAGCGGGTTTCGTATACGGCGGCTCAATAATGATACATTAACGTTTGTAGTATCCTACTAAACTAAATAGAAGCTCTCTTTTTCAAGCGTTCTATTGTTATCGTAGTTCCTAATAGTTGGACTCTACGCATTGCTGTTCTCTTTTATTGAAATTTGTGAATGCTACGCATTTGAGTAACTGCCCATCCTCCTATTCCGCTCCGTACAAACTGGCCCATTCGCTAAAATAGTCCACCAGACTATTTCTTTACACTCTGTCCTTCCAAGCATAAGCTTGTCCTTGGTCTATTCCTAATCGAATCAAATTTTTCCGTTTCCAATCGGGCTTATTCCAATCCCGAGTTTCAAGAGAATCTATGCTTAGTAGGACTGGAGTATGTTTTAGTACTTGTTTATTTTATTTGAAAATTGAGAAAAAGAACAGATTATGGCTTAATTAATTTTCTAGTATTCA
>JAESST010000155.1 GCA_016763995.1 Flavobacteriales bacterium
CCAAGTTGCACCTCCATCAAATGAATATTCAACAGCTCCCGCATCTGCATGTGCTAAATAACAAATATGATCGAACGAAAAAGCAACTGATATATAAGCGCCAATATACATGTTAGGAGTCGTTAAAAGATCCCCAGAACGGTTCCCAGTAGGATTAGGCGGAGGATCTACTTTTCCTACCTGAACTCTTGCGGAGCCAAAACTGGTGGGCGTTGCTGTTATTACCGTATCTCTTACCCAAGAAGAATCATTTGCAGATGGAAAAGAATCTCTCGCCATCGTCCACAGAGAGGTATCTGCATCAAAATCTTCACAAAATATATTTGTAATCACAGCTGCTCTTTGAGCACTCACATCATGAACTGAGAAAAGGGCAATCAGAAACGAAAAGCAAAAAATAATTTTTTTCATAAACTCAAGTTGTTGTCAACAATTTATTAAGCCTGCTAATATAATCAAACTCATTTTAAAGAAATACAGAATCAGCAGTTTTATTTTGATTCTGCAAAAGGACGTTTTTTTTAGAAAAATCGTTGCATATTTTCTTCATTAAAGTTCATATTCCTTTAACTTTGGATAAAATTCAATACTCACAATAAATTTAAATAAATGAGCTCCTCTCTAACCAGCTGGGTTGACATAAATCAACAATCTGATTTCAGTATCTATAATATTCCTTTTGGAGTGATAACTTCTCAAGGGAAAACGAGAGTTGCAAGCAGAATTGGAGATTATGTAATTGATCTTTCTTCCTTATTTGAAACAACACTTTTAGATGGCCTAGGGTTTGATCAATCAGATTTTGATAGCCACAAATTAAACAACCTTATGCTGAAAGGCAAGCAGGCAACTCGAAGGCTAAGAAATCGATTACAAGAATTATTTCAGCAAGAAAATAATGAACTAAAAGGAAGTGAGAATTGGGTTTCTAAGGTTTTAATTCCTGTAGATGCCGTTAGCATGGAAATGCCGGTTGAAATTGGTGACTATACCGACTTTTATTCTAGCATAGAACATGCAACAAATGTTGGAACAATGTTTAGAGATCCTGACAATGCCCTTTTACCTAACTGGAAATATATTCCTGTTGGATATCATGGCAGATCTTCTTCTATTATTTTATCTGGGCAAGAAATTCATAGGCCTAAGGGACAGCAAAAACCGAAGGATGACGAAGCTCCAATTTTTGGGCCGTGCAAATTATTAGACTTTGAGCTAGAGCTGGGATTTATTACTTATGAAGGAAAGCCTCTTGGCGAAAGCATTTCTACAGCAGAAGCAAATGACTATATCTTTGGTATGGTCTTGTTTAATGACTGGTCTGCAAGAGATATTCAAAAATGGGAATATGTTCCATTAGGTCCATTTTTGGCAAAAAACTTTGCCTCTTCCATGTCTGCTTGGGTAGTTACTCTTGATGCACTAGAAGATTTTAGAGTTGCCGGCCCCCAACAAGATCCAGCAGTATTTCCTTATTTAGAGTTCTCAGGAAATCAAAACATAGACATTCAATTAGAGGTACAAATTCAACCTGAAGGGAAAGAGCCAAGCACAGTATCTCAATCTAACTACAAGCACATGTATTGGAATCAGTCTCAACAGCTGGCGCACCACACCGTTAATGGCTGTGATATTCATGCTGGAGATTTATATGCTTCTGGAACCATTAGTGGCCCCACAAGAGACTCTTATGGATCGATGCTTGAGCTATCTTGGAAAGGAACCAATCCCATTCAATTAAATGATGGATCTGAGCGAAAATTCATTCAAGATCATGACACTGTAATCATGAAAGGTTATTGCGAGAAAAATGGAATAAGAGTGGGATTTGGAGAGGTAAGCACAAAAGTCCTTCCTACTAAGTAAACTTTAATCTTCTTCTATTATCACAAAAAGTACCTCATCGTCTTTTTTCATGAGGTACTTTTCGCGTGCAAACTTTTCTAAAGTTTTAGGATTAGACTGTAACTCAAAAAGGTCTTCTTGAATAATTTTCAATTCTTCCTGGTAGAAATATTTTTCTTCCTCTAACTTGTTAAGTTCAGCATGGTATTGGTATTGTGTAATGAGATTATTCTGATCAAAAAAAGCAATCCAAACTAAAAACACGCCTATCGTTAAAGCGTATTTATTTTTTAAATAAGATGGGATTGACAAATTGAACTTCATGCCCTCAAATTTCTTTATTTGTAGGTCTATAAATAAAAAGACCTGTTGAAAGCATCAACAGGTCTTTGTTATTAACCTGAGTTCGGTTCTTCTTAAGAATAATCGAGCTCAGGTTATTAATTACTTAAGTTTTAATTATCCCATAAAAGGATATCTATAATCTGTTGCCGGAACAAAGGTTTCTTTCATTGTTCTTGCAGACACCCAACGCAATAAGTTCTGCATTGCTCCTGCTTTATCATTTGTTCCTGATTTTCTAGCACCTCCAAATGGCTGTTGACCTACAACTGCCCCTGTAGGCTTGTCATTGATGTAGAAATTCCCTGCGGCATTTTCCAATGCTTTACACATATGATTCAATACGTGACGATCTTTTGCAAAGATAGCTCCTGTTAATGCATACGAGTTATCGTCTACCAACTTAAGCGTCGCTTCAAAATCATTTTCATCGTAAACGTAAATCGAAATAACAGGTCCAAAAATTTCATCGCACATCGTTGTGTATTTTGGATCTGACGCCAAAATTACAGTAGGCTCAATAAAATAGCCTTCAGACTTATCATAGCCTCCGCCTGCAATTACTTCTGCATCATCCGCTTTTTTAGCATTATCAATAAAACTTGCAATTTTATCAAATGCTCTCTCATCAATTACTGCATTAACGTAATTGCTAAAATTCTCAGGTGTTCCTACTTTGATTGACTTGATATCTTCTAAGACGTACTCTTTTACTTCAGTCCACATTGATTTTGGGATATAGGCTCTACTAGCTGCAGAACACTTTTGCCCTTGAAATTCAAATGACCCTCTTACTATTGCTGTTGCTACTTCTTTTGCATTAGCACTTTCGTGTGCAATAATAAAATCCTTTCCTCCTGTTTCTCCAACAATTCTTGGGTAAGACTTATAGGTCTGAATATTATTTCCAATTGTTTTCCATAAGTGTTGAAAAACTCCTGTAGAACCAGTAAAATGTAAACCTGCAAAATCTGGATGTTTAAATACAACATCTCCTGCTTCAGGTCCATCAGTATACACCAAGTTAATCACACCTGCAGGCAATCCTGCCTCTCTGAAAATATCCATTAAAACCCAGGCAGAATAAATTTGAGAATCAGCAGGTTTCC
>JAESST010000156.1 GCA_016763995.1 Flavobacteriales bacterium
AATTGAAAAATCAAAATCAAGAAAATCAAAAACATCCCAGTTACCAATGCGCCCATCAAAAACATCATTTGCGCTTCTTGCTCTTCCATTTCTCCTGTAAACGCATACTCCGTTCCATCAGGCATATCGAAACCTTTCAGCTCTTCTTTCAAAAGAGTTACAATCTCATTAGGATTGGCACCTGGCACAACTCCTGAATAAACGGTTACAATTCTTACCAAATCAATGTGCTTGATAGCACTATACCCAGAGGTGTTTTTCTGAGTGGCTACTGCACTCACAGGAACTTCCTTTATCTTCCCTGAAGCTGGGTCTCTAAAAATAATGTTTTGATTAAACAAGGCATTTGTATTGTATCGAATGTCTTCATTAAAACGAACATAGATGTCATAATCTTCTCCATCTTCTTTATAAACCCCTGCTTTTGTTCCAAAAATGGAGTTTCTCAACTGGTTTCCAACCTGGCTTGCAGAAATACCCAATGCTCCTGATTTCTTGCGGTCAATCTCAACTTCAATTGATGGCTTACTTCTATTCACATCAATTTTCAATTCGTCAATTCCTGCTACGTTTTTACTATTAATAAAATCACGGACCTTTTCTGCTGCATCAATTAATGCGGCATAATCATTCCCACTAATTTCAATATTGACCGGATATCCAACTGGAGGTCCTGCTGCATCTTTTTCTACAGAAATAGCAACTCCAGGATACACTCCTTTTAACGCTTCTTGAACTTTTAATCGGAGCTCTTCACTATCTGCACCTCTTCTGAATTTGTATTCTCTCATAGAAGCAGTTACTTTCCCTCTGTGTGGCATATCTGCTGAAGATCCTCCATCAGTTTGAGGATTACCAGCACCAGCACCCACTAGAGAAATTGAAGATTCTACTAAGAAGTTTTCTCCATCTTCTCCAATATACATTTCGTCATTTAAGACTGCATTAATCCTACTTTCTATATCTTTTGTAATAGCATTCGTTCTATCAATTGCCGTTCCTTCAGGGTATTCAATATATGTAATAATTTGCTTTGGCTGATTATTAGGAAAGAATTCAATTTTTGTTCTTCCAGCTCCAACTGATCCTCCAAAAAGGAACAATGAAACGAATAACATAATGAACGTACCGAAAAAGAAATAATACGCGTTTCTCTTTCTTAAGGCCATTTTTAAGAATCCTTCATACCAGTTTTCAAATCCAACTAAGGTTCTGTTTTGGAATTTTTCAGTCCATCCTTTAATTACATAACGATACAACCACATCATAATAGCCGTAAAAATCATTACCGAACCTAAACCTCTATAAGAGCCTCCAACTAGCATAATGAATGCTCCTAAAGACACCAAAATGATTGTATTTCTAATCAACGTTTTTCGTGGTGTATCTTTATCCACAACGGTCATGAATTTAGACACCAACATGGAGTTGAAAAAATAGGCTACGAATAAAGAGGAGCCCAATACGATAGATAAGGTGATCGGAAAATATTTCATGAATTGCCCCATTAAACCTGGCCACAAGCCTAACGGAACAAATGCTGCAACCGTAGTTAATGTGGACACCATAATAGGAATAGCAATTTCTCCAATTCCTTTTTTAGTCGCCTCAGTTCGTGACATGCCTTCACCCATTAAACGATATACGTTTTCTACTACCACAATACCATTATCCACCAGCATTCCAAGTCCCATAATCATCGCAAAAAGGATCATGGTATTCATCGTATAGCCTAACAATTCAATAATGAAGAAAGAAATTACCATCGACATTGGAATTGCAAATCCAACAAACAATGCGTTTTTAAATCCTAAGAAAAACATTAAAACGGTAACCACTAAAATAATTCCGAAAATGATATTATTCACCAAATCATCTACTTGATTAATTGTTTTCTTAGACTGGTCATTTGCAGAGCTTACTGTTACATCTGCAGGTAAATAATTTTCTATAGCATCCTGAACTTTTTTATTCGCTTTTTCAATGGCAGCCACCATGTTCTTCCCTGCTCGCTTTTTCACATCTAGCATCACCACTTGTTCTCCCCATTCTCAGGCAAAGGTGGTTTTCTCTTCATCTTTAAATTCAACAGTAGCAACATCCTTCAAGTAGATGGTAGATCCTTTTTCAGATTTCACCACAAAGTCTTCAAGATCTGATGGCTTTTCAATTTCTCCTAAAATTCGAATCGTTCGTCTTTGTCCGCTATTAATTAGATTTCCTGCAGACATGGTAACATTTCCTCCCGATATGCTATTCGAAATATCTTGAAAACTCACTTTAGCTGCCATCATTTTGTAAATATCAACGGCAACCTCAACTTCCTTTTCTTGTGCTCCACGAATGTCTACTTGCTTAATTTCAGCAATAGTTTCAATTTCTTTTTCTAGATATTCCGCAATTCCTTGAGTTTTTCTACTGGGTAATCCCCCGTGATGTTATAATTTACAATCGGAATTTCTTCAGAGAAATTTAAATCAAAAACATTAGGTTCCACCTTAGCGCCGTTAAAGGTTGGCCAATCCGCTCCAGATTTCACTCCATCCACCTTATCTTTCACTTTTACCTTTGCCTCTTCAACAGTTATGTCTTCATCAAACTCAATGGTGATAATTCCATAATCTTCTTGCGAGGTAGAAAGTACTTCAATAACATTTGAAACATTATTTAACTCCTCTTCCAAAGGGTCTATAATTAATCTTTCTATATCCTCTGCCGTATTTCCTGGGTAAGGGGTAGAAATGTAAATTTTTGTTTCCTTAATTTCAGGAAAATCTTCTCTTGGTAAGTCGAAATAAGAAGTTAGACCCAAAAAGAAGAAAATGGCCATCATTACATAGATAACCGTGGGACTATTGACTGCCCATGAGGATAGCCCAAACTCCTTTTCAACTGATTTTTTTTCTTTTGACATAATTCCTTATTTGATGATTTGTACTTCTTGTTGATCTTTCACTGTTCTTGCTCCTTCTTGAACAACAACATCATTTGGAACTAATCCTTTTAAAACTTCAATGTAGTCGCCTTGCTTTACGCCTGTTTCAATAAACACCTTCTCGACCATTGACCTTTTACTTGTAGTTTTAACCTTATACACATACTGCTTCCCTTCAGAGTTTTCAGAAATGATACTCTGTGGAATTAATACTGCTTCGTCACTCGTGTAATCATTAATTAGAAGCTTAGCGGTTAAATTTGGCTTAATTAATCCACCTTCATTTGGCACATTAACTTCAATTCTAAATGTTCTATTCGCTGGGTTAATGTAATTGGACACTTTTTCAATACGAGTAGAAATCATAGTGTCTAAAACTGGTAAATTAACTTTTACCATTTTCCCCTTTTGAACAGTTGCCAAATATTTTTCAGGAACATCTGCTTTAATGTACATGTCAGACAAGTTGACAATTCTGAAAAGAGGAGTTTGTCCTGGTAATACAATCTGCCCTTCATCTGCTAAAGTTTCATCAATAATTCCTGAAAATGGAGCAGTAACAACAGCTTTTGCAACTTGTTCTTGCATTTGTTGTACCTTATCAATATCTGATAAATACTTCGTTTCGGCTGTTAAGTAATCGATTTCGGATCCAATTTTTTGATCCCATAATCTCTTTCTTCTTTCAAAGGTAGTTTTTGAAAGCTTTGCGCCTTGCTCCGCTTGAGCCAGTTGCTTTCTCATTCCTCCATCGTCAATTAATGCTACTGTTTGCCCTTTACTAACTCGATCTCCCATGCTCACTTTAAAGTCTAAAAGTGACCCTGAAAGTTCTGGATATACCACAACATTCTGATTTGTCTCTACACTTCCTTGAAGTTCTACATAGTGATTAAACTCCTTTCCCTCAATGTTAAAAACACTAATTAAAGGTAATTTTTTGGCAAGCAACTCGTCTTCTTTACCCAAGGCATCTTCAATTTCCTTCAGCTTTGCCCCTGTTTCTTTTTGAGCTGTCATTAATCCCGCCCTTAGTTCTTTCAAGGCATCCATATTCCCTTCACTCACTAGAGTTTCTACTGACTTCTGATCTCCACCTCCACAGGCAACTAAAAAGGCAAGGCTAAGTATTGCTATTAAATTTTTCATTGTTTATTCTTATTATTGATTTAGTGCTTTATCTAAGTTTGATTTTGCTTTAATAAGTTGAAGGGCTGCTTGAATATAATTCCCTTGCGTTTCTAATAATTGATTGTTGGCTTGTGTCAATTCTGAGCTTGAACTAATCCCTTCATCA
The DNA here is from genome assembly GCA_016763995.1 of Flavobacteriales bacterium. Taxonomy (GTDB): domain Bacteria; phylum Bacteroidota; class Bacteroidia; order Flavobacteriales_E; family Vicingaceae; genus NORP294. The sequence continues at coordinate 4,233 of JAESST010000156.1, forward strand.
TATTTAATCTTTGTTTTATTGTAAATTCTTTGCGCCAACTCTAAATTGTTCTCATTCGTATTAAATTGAGACAAAGCAAAGGTGTATAGCGATTTACTATTTTGTGCTTGAATTTGCAATTGCTGCTCTACTTGTTTCTTAGCCACTTCCACCTTTTCCAAGTTTAGCTTTGCCTGTTGAATTCTGGTCATTCTTCCAAAACCAGAAAATAAAGGCACAGTTAAATTTAATCCAACAAGTTGGCCATTGTAAAAGCGTTTCTTATCAAAAAAATCAAACTCGTTAGAGTAGGCATTGCTTGACAAATTATAAAATGCTGAGAGACTTGGTAAAACAGTAGCTTTTTGTTGCTTTAATAAAAGCGATGTTGCCTCCTCTTGTGTACTTACGATTTGATAATCGATATGAGAACTTGCATCAAATTCTTTACTCAAATAATCTGTTGAAGTTGATAAGGTGGTCACACTTTTAAGGTCATCAGTAAGTGTTACTACATTCTTAATATCTGTTCCTAAAACAAATTTCAATTGATTCTTCAGTACATCAACAGAGCGAACTGCTTGTTCGTATGCATTTTTTACATTTGCTAAGGTTAAATCAATCTGATCTTTATCTTGCTCCTCTACAAAGCCGTTCTTGTACAGCTCTCCAACTTCAAATGCACTTTGCTCTAAGCTTTTTACATTTCCATTTAAAATTTCTACGTTTCGCATTGCAACCAATACATTTCCATAAGCCTCTGTCACCATACTTTTTACTTCGATGTCTGTTTTCTTTTTATCATTTTTCGAAAGTTGTAAAAAGGTTTTTGCCGCCTGTAAACCTACTAGGTAAGACCCGTCAAAGATTAACTGATCTGCTCTTAAGTCTAAACCCATTTGTTGCTTTGTTCCTAAGAACAATTCTATAAACTCAGGAGATCCTGCCGGAAGAGGGTCCGTGCTGAACGCATCCGCTGGAATTAATGAAAGTGGTGTTTGAAGGTAACGCTGGTAATTTCCAGTTAAATTAACCTGCGGTAAACCCGTTCCAATAGTCTCCAAAACTTTTCGATCAGCAATTTCCACGTCCTTATCCGCAGTAATGCTTAAGTAACTATTTTTAATCGCGTAATTTTGAGCTTCTTCCAAACTAAAACTTAATGTTTCCGTTTGTCCAAAAACTCCTGTAGAGAAGTTCACCCCTAATAATAGGGCAATGGCAATAAGCTTTGTTTTAATCTTATACATTGTCTTTGCTAAATTTTTGTTTTAAATACTCTCTTCCTTTTGAACTAGCGATTCCTCTTATATGATAGCGAATCATTTCTGTATGTATGTCGGCAGCACTGTGCTGTGATAAGCTTGTAATTTCAGGATCCAATATTACATTGACCATCGAAAGATATAATCTGGTTAATATTTCTGAATTAATATTCGATCGATAAAGGTTCGACTCCATTCCATTTTCAATGTTTCGCTTAACGCTTGAATAAATGAAGTCATCTCTATGCAGCAGCAAACCTTTATAGGCATCTAAGTGATACTTTTTTAAATCAAAGATCACAGAAGGGTGCATTTCTTTCATTTGGGAGCCCACCATTTTGGTCATCATCATTAGCTCATCAATCGCATTACCTTCTGACTGAAGGACTTCCTTCATACAACATTGCTCTTCGTCAATATGCAGCTGAATTGACTTTTTTACTAAGTCCTTCTTATTATCTACATATTGATAAAGCGTCTTCTTAGATATTCCTAAATGTCTCGCAACATCATCCATCGTCATGCTTTTAATACCGTATTTGGTAAAAAGCTCAGCTGCTTGCATTAATATCTCTTTTTCTTTTTGTCCCATAAATTCGGACGCAAAATTAGGAAACAATTTACACATTGGAAACATTTTTTTAATTTTTCGTTTCCAATGTGTAAAAATAAAGCCTGAAACAGACAAAAATGATTTTGAAACGGTAATTTTTACTTTCTAATTTTATTAAAACCAAGTAGAGCACAGTCATTTTTTGAGTAGAAAAGCTTTCCTTTGCAAAGAGAATTTTTAGATTTCAATACCATGAAAAGATCGGAGATAAACCACTTGCTTACAGAAAGTAAAGTAGGATCAGAAGTTTTAGTAAAAGCTTGGGTAAGAACCAAGAGAGGCAGCAAAAATGTTGCTTTTATCGCTTTAAATGATGGAAGCACCATTAACAACATTCAAGTAGTGGTTGATGTTGAAAGTTCAGATGCTTCGGTATTGGATAAAATCACTACGGGGGCGTGTATTGCTGTAAACGGCACCTTAGTTGAGTCTCAAGGTAGTGGACAAAAAGTTGAAATTGAATCAAAATCAATTGAAGTTTTAGGAGAAGCTCATCCTGACGAATATCCTCTACAACCAAAAAAGCACTCTTTAGAGTTCTTAAGAGAAATTGCTCATCTTCGTTTTAGAACCAATACGTTTAGCGCTATTAGTAGAATTCGTCATGCAATGATTTTTGGAATTCATGAGTTTTTTAACAACAAAGGCTTTTACAACATTCACACTCCTATTATTACAGGTTCTGATGCTGAAGGTGCTGGAGAAACATTCAGAGTCACCAATTTCGATTTAAAAAATGTTCCCCTTGCAGAAGATGGAGAGATCGACTATAAAAAAGATTTTTTTGGAAAGGAAACAAATCTAACCGTTTCAGGTCAATTAGAAGCTGAATTAGCAGCAATGGCCCTTGGGAAAGTATATACCTTTGGTCCAACTTTTAGAGCAGAGAATTCAAATACCACACGGCATTTAGCAGAATTTTGGATGATTGAGCCAGAAGTAGCTTTTGCTGACCTAGACGAAAACATGGATCTTGGAGAGGAGCTATTAAAGTACCTCATCAATTACGCACTTAAAAACTGTGCAGATGATTTAGCTTTCTTAGACAAACGATTAGTTGACGAAGAAAAGAACAAAAAAGCGGAAGAACGTTCTCCAATGGCTTTAATTGAAAAATTGCAATTTGTTGGAGAAAATGATTTTGTTCGTTTAAGTTATACCGATGCCATTGATATTCTGCGAAACTCTAAACCAAATAAGAAAAAGAAATTTCAGTATTTAATAGATGGTTGGGGAGCAGACTTGCAATCTGAACACGAGCGTTTCTTAGTAGAAAAACATTTTAAGAAGCCTGTCATTCTATTTGATTACCCAAAGGACATCAAAGCATTCTACATGCGTCAGAATGAAGATGAAAAAACAGTGCGTGCTATGGATATCTTATTCCCAGGAATAGGTGAAATCGTAGGCGGCTCTCAAAGAGAAGAACGGATGGAAAAATTAACGCAGCGAATGAAGGAAATGAACGTTCCTGAAGATGAATTATGGTGGTATATGGATTCGAGAAAATTTGGAACTGCTCCGCAAAGTGGTTTCGGATTAGGATTCGAACGATTGGTTCTATTTGTAACAGGCATGGCTAACATTCGAGACGTTATTCCTTTCCCTAGAACACCAAAAAATGCAGAATTTTAGTACCATTTTAATAAAAAAGTGAGTTTGGCATGAATTTGATGTACCAAAAGTGATTCAAAAAGTTTAAATTTAAACTCGAAACCAAGGTATGTTAAAACAATCCCTCCAACAAAGACTTCTTCAGAAGCTTTCTCCTCAGCAAATACAGCTGATGAAATTGCTTCAACTACCCACTGTTGCTTTGGAACAACGAGTAAAAGAGGAATTAGAAGTAAACCCTGCTTTAGACGAAGGAAGTGATACCAGTGAAGACGAAGAGGAAGAACGTCACGAAGAGCGAGATGACGCTAAAGACGAACACGAAGACATAGATTTGTCAGATTACCTAGATGACGACACCCCTGACTATAAGTATCAAGCTTCAAATCACAGCAAAGATGACGAAGACAAAGACATCCCTTTTAGCGGTGGGTCTACTTTTCATGAGCGATTAAACGCACAAATTAACCTTCAGAACTTAACAGATAAGGAAAAAGAAATTGCAGATCACTTGATCGGAAGTTTAGATGATTCCGGATATTTGAGAAGAGATATCACTTCTATTGAAGATGATTTGGCTTTTAGAAGAAACATAATGGCTTCTAAAAATGAAATTGAATCTGTTCTTCGCATGATTCAACAAATGGACCCTGCAGGAGTTGGCGCCCGCGATTTACAAGAATGTCTACTGATTCAGATTAAAAGAAGAACATCTAATTCCTTTGCAAAACGAATTGCCCTTGAAATTCTAGAAAACTATTTTGACGAGTTTACCAAGAAGCACTACAGCAAAATTATAGAACGCCTTGAAATTGAAACTGAGGATCTAAAGGAAGCAGTTGCAGAAATTTTAAAACTGAACCCAAAGCCAGGAAATTCCATGAATACGTCAGGCAAAACAGTTCAAGTCGTAGTTCATGATTTTACTTTATCCATTAACGATGGAGAGCTTGAAATTAGCCTGAATGGAAGAAATGCCCCTCAACTTAGAGTAAGTAATGAGTACAGAGGCATGATTGACCACTATCAGAAGTCGAAAGAAAAATCGAAATCTGAGAAAGAAGCCATGAGCTTTGTAAAACAAAAATTAGATTCTGCTAAATGGTTTATTGATGCTATTCAGCAACGACAAAATACACTCATTAATACAATGACGACCATTGCTCACTATCAAAAAAACTACTTTTTAGAAGGCGATGAAACAAAACTGAAGCCGATGATCCTAAAGGACATTGCCGATCAAATTGAAATGGACATTTCCACCGTTTCAAGAGTGGTAAATAGTAAATATGTTTCAACTCCATATGGCACATTTCTATTAAAATCTTTCTTTTCAGAATCCCTTTCTACCGAGGATGGAGAAGAAGTAAGCACCAGAGAAGTCAAGAAAATTTTGAAAGACATTATTGAAGTGGAAGACAAGAAAAAACCTTTTACCGATGAAAAATTGTCTCAAATACTTCGAGATAAGAAATACAATATTGCCCGAAGAACAGTTGCCAAATACAGAGAACAGCTGAATATCCCTGTCGCTCGATTGCGGAAAGAATTATAGAATGACAGCCTTTGCCAGATTTCTTTCTTATTTGTTCCACCCTGTATTTGCTCCGTTAATTAGTATTTTTCTACTCTTTAGCTTACCCATTTACATCAACTATAAAATTCCGGATCAGTTCGTAAAATTCATTTACGGGGTCGTATTTTTAAACTTAGTGCTTAGCCCTATACTTGTTTCTCTCTTTTTAAAATCAAAAGGAATCATTGCTTCTCTCGAGATGAAAGAAACGAAAGAGCGTCAAATCCCTTATCTAATCAGTGGAATTTTGTACGGTTTGACCTATTTATTATTCAAACAAATTGAAATGCCCCACTTCTACCTTTCCTTTTTCTTAGCTGCCTTTCTTGTCATTATTGCACTTCTGTTGCTCTCGCTAATTCATAAAAAAGTCAGTGCTCATCTCGCTGCATTAGGTGGAATATGTGGGATGTTGTTTATTGTATCAAGTTTATTGAAACTAGATACAACACTGCTTCTCATTGGCTTCATTCTCATTTCAGGTTTGGTCGCCTCTGCTCGCTTTAGACTAAAAAGTCATTCTTTTATGGAATTAATTCTTGGCTTTGGATTAGGCTTTACTATGCAAGTGATTGTCTTTACTTAAACTCGAATTATACATTACAAAATCTATTACATGCTGAAACTACTTCAAAACATTCGAATACATAATTGGGGTTAAAGCATTGCCGAAAAAGCATCTTCAATGTGTTCAATCGTAATTTGATTGCCTTGTAGCAGAACAGAAACAATGTCAAATCTGCATTCTAAATCAATATCCCTTTCTTGAATAAAAGCATCCGCTGCTTTTACGATTCGCTTTTGCTTTGCAATGGTTACTGCCTCTTTCGGGCTTTCAAACTCTTCCGAAGTCCTCGTTTTAACCTCAACAATTACCAGTTGGTTTCCAAATTTCGTAATGATATCAATTTCGGCTTTCTGAAACCACCAATTGCTTTCCAAAATTACATAAGCCTTCTTTTGTAAAAAGGACAAAGCAATTGCCTCTCCTCGCTCCCCAATAATATTATGCTCTGCCACGGAATGTCATTTTAACATTTTGCCCATCTACAGAAAGCTCTACTTCTCGATTCATGATCATGGCTAAATTTCGCTTAATATGTCCTGAAGGAATTCCAAAAATAATAGGAATTCCATACGAACTTACATTCTCCAAAATAATCTCTTTGGCTGTTTTTCCATATGGAATCGTATTGTCGTTCATGTCACTCATTCCACCAACCAACAAAGCTTTACAGCCATCAAACAAACCTGCCCTCTTCAAATTCATCATCATCCGATCAATGTGGTAGAGATATTCATCTAAATCTTCTATAAAGAGAAATTTCCCTTTGGCGTTTAATTGAGAGTCTGTACCAGTTAATGAATAGATAATCGATAAATTACCTCCAACAACTGGAGCCACAATAGTTCTGCCCTGAGTTATAGATTCATTTTCCAGTTGAAAATTAAAATTCAGCTCCTCTCCAAACAAGGCTTTTCGAATGGTATCTGTTGTTTCATCTTCTCCTTCTTTTGGAAAACTAATCGGCATATTCGCATGCAGGGTTTCTATTCCAAAATTCTGATTGATGTGATTGTGCAATACCGTTACATCGCTATAGCCTAGCAACCATTTAGGGTTTTCTTGAAATACAGTAAAATCTATTTGATCAACCAATTGAACTGTTCCATAACCCCCTCTAGCACAAATAATGGCTTTGCATCTTTTATCATTCAAGGCTTCTTGTAAATCTTCGGTTCGTTGCTCACTCGTTCCTGCAAACTGATGATGCTCTTGAAACAAATTTTTCCCAAATATTACTTCTAAACCCCAAGACTTAAAAATCTCTATAGCAGGAGTTAATTCAGCTAACGAAATTTTACGGGCAGTAGAAATTATACGAATGGAATCTCCTTTTTGAAGGAATGGGGCTTGCTGCATGTTGCAAAGATAACAAGGGACTTCTAAAAATTATTGAATACAATGTTTGTTGAACAATTAAGATTTCGTAATCTTGCCTACGCTTTTATTAGCAGGGCCCTTAGCTCAGTTGGTTAGAGCACCTGACTCATAATCAGGTGGTCGATGGTTCGAGCCCATCAGGGCCCACAAAATGAAAAAGATCCGATCGGTAGATTGGGTCTTTTTTCATTTTATATGGTTTATGAGCGAGAAGTTTATGCCGAGTGAGGTACGAACTGAGGTGAGCCACTAAATAATCAAGTAAAGCCTCTTACAACTACATTGTAAGAGGCTTTACTATTCTAACACTACTTACTTTTACCAAATTTGAATGAGTTTTACCAAATAAAATGGCGAAGTCAATAACTCCTCCCTTCAATTCTTAAAACAAAAAATCACATTTAACTTTAGACTATAAAACTCCCAACACAGTGTTTAACAATTTAACTAAATCTGATTTTCACCCCGTAGCTCTATTTTGGTACTGGACATTTCAAAATAAAGTTTCTACACTATAAAATAGTATTAACATATATTCTGTTTTAGTACTTAAGGATTAATAGTGATTGTTACTCGTACTCCAGTTTTATTTGTTTTTTGTTCAATCATTAAACTATTTTTAGAATTAACTAAGGCTAAACGTTTTTCTACAATCATTAAACCTTTGCCGTTTTCTTTTTTGTTTGGATTAAATCCAACGCCATTATCCTCAATCAATATTTGTAGACAATTACCATTTGTTAAGCAAGTAATTATAATTTTCCCTGTGTAATCTATATTTTTAAAACCATGCACAATGGCGTTTTCGATTAATGGCTGAATTATTAGAGCGGATACTTTAAAATGAGCAGTTGATTCTATATTGTTAATGATTTCAAATTCTAATTTATCTTTAAATCTCAGTTTTTCTAATTTAAGATATTGTGTTGCAAGTATAATTTCCTCTTCAATGCTGATTTTTTTAATGGATATTACATTTAAGTTAGATCGCATGAATGATGCTATTTCCGATAAATATTGAATTGCATCTTTGTTCCTTTTTTGAACAATTAAAGACTGAATGGATACCAATACATTGAATAAAAAATGAGGTTTCATTTGAGATTTGAATATATCTTCTTGAAGCCACTTAATGTTAAGTTTGTATCTAGATCTTCTCCAAAATACAAGTAAAGTAATGGTTATGATTAGCAAAATCAGAAGTGCCGTTATATAGTTTTGCTCTCTAATCTTATTTTTTTGTTTTTCTAATTTTATATTATTTTTAAATGTTTGTTTTTCTAGCCTAGATGTTTTTTCATATTGTTCATATTCTATCTGCTTTCTTATAATTAAGGTCTTGTTTTCAATATTTATAAGACTATCCTTCATTTCAATGTATAAAAGATGCATTTGCAATGCAGTTTTATAATTGCCTTCATTTTCTGATATTTTAGATAATAGATGAGCCGAACTTTGAATTATAGATGGATAGCCAAGTTTAGATGCAATATTGAACCCTTTTTCTGCATACTTTTTTGCTTCGGATATATTCTGGTTTTCGAAAAGAAGTTCTGCTAAATTAACGTTGCTGTGTGCTATCTCTTGTTGGAAGCTTAATGAATCATAAATTTCAACTCCTAATCTTGAAAATTCAATTGCTTTGTTTTTTCTTCCTAGTTCATTATATAGTTTTCCTAAATTCTGATAACATCGAGCAACACCAACTTTATTTTGAGTTTCTAATTCAATTTCTAGACTAGAGTTGTAATAATTAAGAGCATTATCAAAATCATTTTTTTTAGTATAGATATTTGCAATATTATTTAAACAAATAGCTTCAACATTTTTGCTGTCAAACGTTCTGGCAATTTTTAACCCTTTATTATAATGATTAAGAGCGATTTCATATTCTTCTTGAATTGAATATATATCACCAATATTAGAGTGAGTTGTTGATAGAGAAATAATATCTCCAATTTCATTGGAAATAATTAAAATTTCAGAGAATATTTTTAATGCTTCTTCTAGGTTTCCGTTGCGTGTGTGAATGAGAGCAATACTGTTGTTGCAAATAGTATATAACCTTTGATTGTTTGTTTTTTTGTAATGTTTTAAGCATATTTCAAAACTTTTAATAGCTTTCTTACTATAACCAAGGCTTTCGTTAATTTGGGCAATACCAAGCAAATTGTCAATTAAATCATTATAATTGTCAAGGGATTCGTAAATGACATTACCTTTTTTATAATTAATTAAGGATTTTTCCAACTCTCCATATTCGATATATATATATCCTAGATAACTATAGCATTTGGCAATGCCATATTGGTAAGATGTTTCGGTAGAAAGTTTTATCCCCTCTGCACAATAGTCTATCGCTTTTTGCTTATCCCCTAAGCCAACTTCCATAATACTTAAGTTGTTTAAAGCATTAACCAGGTATCGTACTATTGCTTTTCTAGCTATACTATCTGTGGTGCTATCTAAGTTTTTTTTGATGAAATTGTAATTATATACTTGGAATTTAGTCCAGCTATTATCTATTAAGTTGTCACAAATATGGCTTAGAACTTTTATTCTATTAGTATCCTCTTTAGAATTATGAAAAATGGCTAGGCAGCTATCAACGATTTTTTGATCACCTTTAGTTAACTCATTTATATTGAAATCTTTAATGAGATAATAATTTTTATCTATAACATCTTGAGCATATAAAGTATTTACCAGAAGGACGAGAAAAAAAAGGACATAAAGGTTTTTCATGTTATCATGATAATGATATTAGATTATTTTCAATTTAAATGACCTTATTATAATCATCTTATATTTCCTAGATATTGGCAGTTGAACACCATTTTTGAGAAAAATTAAATTTTTCTTTATTCGTATTTCCTCTAAGTATTTTTGGTTGATTAAATGTGATTGATGAATTCTTATAAAACCATTATTTGTAAGTAATTCTTCAAATACCTTTATTGTTTTAGGTACGATAATTCGTTCTTTATCATTTATATAAATAAAAGTATAATTTCCATTTGCTTCGCACCTTATGATGTCCTGTAAAGACTTTAATTGTAAAGTACCTTTTGAAGGGATTCCAAGTTTTTTAACATTAGAGCTTTCTTCGAATAATTGTATGTTATTCAGCTTTTTTTCTAATTCTATGGTTTTGATAATATCTTCTATAGCGTTTTGTAGATGTTTTGGGTTTATAGGTTTAAGGAGATAGTTATTTACTTTATGTTTAAATGCATCTAAAGCATATTGATCATGTGCAGTGATAAAAATAACTTTTATAGATAATTGTGTTATTTCTTTAAGAACATCGAACCCTGTTCCATCAGTTAAATTAATGTCTAGTAACAAAATGTCTGGAGGAGAGGTTAATAGATTTTTAATACAATCTTTTACAGTCGAATAAATAGCGATAAGTCGAGTTTGCGGACAGTATTCGTTTAAAAAATTTTGTAAAATTATTTGAGAATCAACCTCATCATCAACAATTACAACACTGTGCTTATTCATTTATTACAGACTATTCTAACTAAAATAACAAAAGTTCTCCATTAATATTAATTATACGAAAGGTAAGTCCTTTGTCTTTTGATAAAATTACTATCAAGTCGTTTTCATTATTAAGTAACATTTTATAGTTGAATAATAATGAAAACGACTTGATAGTAAGTAAAGCTATGAAGGTACTGAAACGAGTGGATAAATAGTTCTCTTTGGTTGTTAAATCTCAAACGAAAGAAAACAACTTATGAAGCAAAAAAAAGCAATAACCAGTATTACGTTTCTTCTTTTAGTATTGGGAGGATTACAAGCTCAAGAAGCTATACCAGCATCTGGTGGTGATGCTATTGGCGCAGGAGGATCTTCTAGCTATACCTTAGGTCAGGTAGTATATACTACAAATACAGGAACCAATAATAGCGTTTCTCAAGGAGTACAACAACCTTATGGAATTTCTGCCACGGTTGGGATTGAAGTAACAGAGATAAGCTTAGAGTTAGTGGCTTACCCCAACCCAACGAATAATGTCCTCACACTTAACATTAGTAATTATAATAATGAGAAGTTGACGTATCGGTTATCTGATATGCAGGGGAAATTATTGGATAGCAAACAAGTGGTTAAGGGCAGAACAAAAATTGGTATGCAAAACCTACCAGTGAGTACATATCTATTAAACATACATGACGATAACTCACTAATCAAAACATTTAAAATTATAAAAAATTAAATCTCCATGAAGAAATTATATACCCTATTAACAGCTGTAATATTAACAACAAGTGTTTTTGGCCAATCACCTGAAAAGATGAGTTATCAGGCTGTAGTTAGAGATGCATCTAACGCTCTAGTAACTAACCAATCGGTGGGTATGCAAATCAGCATACTTCAAGATTCTATATCTGGTACTGTAGTTTATACTGAAACACAATCCCCTTCTACTAATATTAATGGATTAGTAAGTTTAGAGATTGGTTCTGGAACAATCGTGTCAGGGATTTTTAGCTCAATTGACTGGAGCATTGGTCCATACTTTATAAAAACTGAAACTGATCCAACTGGAGGATCAACTTATACAATTACAGGTACAAGTCAATTAATGAGTGTACCATACGCTCTTTATGCAAAAACTTCCGGTAGTTCAACTCCTGGACCAACAGGACCAACAGGACCAACAGGTGCAACAGGTGCTGCTTCAACAATAGCTGGACCAACTGGACCAACAGGTGCTACAGGTGCTGCTTCAACAATAGCAGGACCAACTGGACCAACAGGTGCAACGGGTGCTGCTTCAACAATAGCAGGACCAACTG
>JAESST010000157.1 GCA_016763995.1 Flavobacteriales bacterium
ACTATTTTGATTATACCCAGGTTTAAAGCTTACTGCAAGAGGATTATTCGCTGGTGGGCTATATGTCCTACCAAAAGAATAAACTAATGAATCCAATTCAGGATCAATAGCTGTGTGATTGTAAGTAAACTCATAGCCTCTACAAATCAAGGTAGCTGGTAAGGCCTTAAACTGAGGAGAAGAATCGAAACATGGATCTGCAGGTAGTCCATTAGGACCTGAATACATAATTGCTCTTAAGAGAAGTAGCCATACTGGAAAAGGCGATGTATTTAAATTTTCTAAATCAGTAGGCCTAGCAGGAGGACTAGTCCAAGTAATGCGCCATCCTGCACCTGGAGGAACTCCTGCTAACCTGACCGGATCAGAAATATAATAGAATGCCTGTACAGTTCCATTATCTCCTCCGGCACAAGTATACTTTGGTCCATATTGTGGTGTACATTCAGGAGTAGTATCTCCGTTACCGCTATTGGTAAATCGATTAAGATCAGGCCTTACAATAATTGAATTTACTCCATTAGTCGGGAGTGGACTACCGCTAATATTTAAGGTCTCATTCTGATATGTGAAAGGAACACCTGAACAGTCTCTATAAACAGACATGTAAAAGATATACCTTCCACTTGATAAACATTTCCAACTAATTTCTCCCCCAAGTATATGAGAAGCCTTTACAACTCCCGAAAAAGAGAGAATTACCGCTATTAAAAGAATTATTTTTTTCATTTCCTTTATCTTCATTCGCACTATTGACGGGACAACTTCTAATAGTTGCCTAAAATTCAATTAATTCAGAAGGATTGTGAATAAGAAAAACATAAGACTATAGCAAGATAAACTGAGAAGTGAAGTGACTTTCAAGCTCTTTTTTATAGAATAATTTAAGATGAAAAGGGTTCGGTGATCAATGAAAAAAATAAGAAAATTGGATTTGTGATGCCAAACGAGATTCAATTTTAATTATTATCCTTTTGTGGATTTGGATTTTCAACAGCAAGCTTTAAAAAAGGCTGACTCTAAAGGCTGTTACATCGAGTAATGATCAAGTATAGAAGCTTTATGGAATTCAGAAGAATAGCTTCCTTTGCTAAGGAAAGAGGCTTGAAGCAAAGCTTATAGGCATTGAAAAGCCATATTATTGTTAGAAATTTAATTTATCAAGCCAATAAATTGAATGAGTTGGTAAAAAACCAAAATTAAGGCCTTTGTTTTTCTATTTTATTATGGATATCAGGAATTCCTGTAATTGCAGCAGAGCCATACCATTGAACTAATCGCATAGATAAACTACCATATTGAATTGCAGGGTCTGTACTAGTGTATTTTCTAGCTGAATCAATACTTGGTGTATCGAAAATATAAATGCCTCTTAATTTTCCTTTTGCCCCGCCCAAAAAAGGTCCTGCAACTAATAGCTTTCCCTCTTGAGCCAAACGATCGATATTTGCAATATGGGCTGCCTGAAGTTCTATTTTATGAATTGAATCTTTGGGTTCAACATCACCATCTTTCAAAAAAGCCATAACATAGCTTTTCATGCCATATTTGTCAGCTCCGTACTCCTTCGCTAGTAGGGAATCGTATTTGTCAAAAGTAAAGGTATCTTCACTTAAAATATCTTCTTCAGATAAAGGTGTTGTTTCGTTAGATTCTGTAGTTCCTTGACAAGCAAATAATGAACAGACGATAAGGCAATAAATAAATTTCATAAGATCAGTATTAGGAATGCAAAATAACATATTCTCATTGATTACCTTTGAAAAAAACATCAAATGAATTACGAAGCCTTAGCAGACCATAGTAGAATTTGGATCTATCAAGCGGATAGGAAGTTGAGTGATAGCGAAGTGGGAGAGATAAAGAACTATGGGAAGAAATTTATAGATCAATGGGCTGCTCATGGCTCCGATTTACAAGCAGCCTTTGAAATAAAGTACCATCAGTTTATTATTTTATTTGCAGATGAAAGTCAGGTAAAAGCCTCAGGTTGTTCCATTGACTCTTCTGTTCGTTTTATTAAAGAAATAGCAAATGCGTACGGACTAGACTTGTTTGATCGATTAAACATTACCTTTAAACAAGGAGACGAGATTGATATGCTTCGAATGAGTGATTTTCAAACCGCCTTAGAAAAGGGGCAATTGACTGAAGATACAATTGTTTTCAACAACCTAATAGAGACAAAAGGAGACTTTAAGGATAACTGGGAAGTTGCAGTTAAAGATAGTTGGCACGCGAACTTATTATCTAACTAAGAATACGATTATAGATTGTTTATGAGATTATTCCTACTTAAGAAATAGAAGAATGGATAAAGCCAAAAAAATATACGAATCTATGATGGAAAAGGACTATTGTACGCAGTGGTTAGGTTCCAAGTTGATTTCTTTAGAAGAAGGACAATGTGTACTTGAAATGACGATCAGAAAGGAGATGCTAAATGGTTTCGGAACTTTACATGGAGGCATAGCCTATACGCTGGCAGATTCTGCATTGGCTTTCGCTGTAAACTCTTATGGTCGTGTTTCTCCTTTAATTAATGGCAACATGAATTATGCGAAAGGAGCCGTTGAAGGGGATGTATTAAGAGCAGAAGCAAAGGTAATTTCATTAGGAAATAAGAAGGCAGATATTGATGTCACGATTTATTGCAATGATAACATAGATCCGTATTATTTTTTTAGAGGAACAGTTTATAGGACATCGAAAGAACATAATATATAGCTCCTTTGATTTCTCGTTACTAATTGCATGTTGAATTTACATTAGATAGTTTGAATAAAAATAAAATCATTTTTAATTTATTTTATACGCTAGGATTGCTATTGTTTATAGAAATAGTACTTCGTATTTGTTTCCCCCTTCCTGAATTTTCAAATTTTAATCGCATAAATTATCAAATCCTAGATCGGAAGGATGACAATAGTGGCTATTTGAGAAATATAGAAATGATATGGAAGTCAAGCTTGGATACGAATTATGAATTTGTTCATGAATTGAATAAGTATGGTTACAGAGATGAATTGGATTGGGAGAAGAAGAAGAAAAAGGGAAAAAAAAGAATTTTATTTGTAGGAGATAGTTTTGTCGAAGGAATGATGAGTACAGCTGATCGAACTATTCCAAAAGGCTTTGAAAAGGCAGCCCAAGAAGAAGGTGTTGAAATAGAAGCTTTCAATTGCGGTATGATGGGAATAGGCTTAAACGAATACATTAAATTTATTCAAGATGCAGTCCCTATTTTTAAGCCCGATGAACTAATAATGGTTCTTTATTCGAATGACGCTCCATTCCAACGTGAGTTTAATCCACAAATACCGCTTAAACCAAGCAAGAGGTCAATTTGGAAATTACGGTTTCTGGAGATTCTTACACATATCAAAAAAGAAGATCCAATTCCTTTTGTTTTTGCTCCCGAAAAACGTCCTTTTTATAAGTCAGTTCCAGATCCCGGAAACCCTTGGACTGAAAATACACTAAGTCTTCAAAAAGAGGTAAGCCCTAAAATTGCTGAAGCAATGAAAAAAGGAGACTTTAATTATTTTAGAACTAATTGGATCTTAGAGGAAGAAAAATTTTTAAAGAGTGAAGTTAGAGTGAAATCTAAACTAGAGTATCTCAAAAAAATTATAATCAACAGGGTGCAAAATTTACGATTTTTTACATACCAAGTAGAAGTCAAGTTAGTAATTTTTACTACCAGTTTGAACGCCAGGCTTGTTTGCAAAAATGCCCTGACTATCTCGACCTTACTGGGCCCGAATACCAAAAACATGCAAGAACTATTTCAGAAAACTGCAAAGCATTGGGAATAGATTTTAAAGATTTCACTTCACTTGTTCGTCGCAAAGAATCTGATGGTCAACATATGTATTGGAATTATGATGACCACATGAGGGGGAGTAGTTATTTTATGTTGGGAAAAGAAATGTTTAAGTTTTGGAAGCAACAAGATTAATTTCTACACTATACTTCTATTCTGTTGTACTTGTGAAAAAATACGAATGCATATTAGGGCCTAAGCACTTAAAGTAAAGAGATAATTTGGAATTGTGGAGATAATTTTAGGCACTTTTAACTTCTTACTTTGGTCACTTCTTTCCTACCTTTAACCTTCCAAACAAAGAGCATGAAAGAAGCATATATTATAGACGGAATTAGAACGCCAATAGGAAGGTTTACAGGTACTTTATCTGCAGTTCGAACAGATGATTTAGGGGCGATTGTTTTAAGAGAAATTGTAAAACGAAATCCTAATATCCCCTTAGAGGCTTATGATGATGTGATTATGGGCTGTGCCAATCAAGCAGGGGAGGATAACAGAAACGTGGCACGAATGTGTTCTTTACTGGCAGGCTTACCTTGGTCTGTTCCTGGAGAAACTGTGAATCGATTGTGTTCTTCAGGAATGTCAGCGATTGTTCATGCAAATAGAGCGATCAAAGCAGGAGAGGGAGATGTATTTATTTCTGGTGGTGTTGAAAACATGACGAGAGGACCATGGGTTATTTCTAAGACATCTACTCCTTTTGGAAGAGATGCACAAATGCATGATTCAAGTTTCGGATGGAGATTCGTTAATAAAAAGATGAAAGATCTTTTTGGAACTGATGCAATGGGGGAGACAGCTGAAAACCTAGTCGATAAATTTGGAATCAGTCGAGAAGATCAAGACAAATTTGCAGCATGGTCGCAGCAAAAGGCAAGCGCTGCACAAGAGAGTGGGAGGTTGGCAGAAGAAATTATTGCTGTTCAAATTCCTCAAAGAAAGAAAAACCCGATTATTTTTGAAAAAGATGAATTCATTCGACCAGGTACTACGGCTGAGACATTAGCTAAACTGAGACCAGCTTTTAGAAGAGAAAATGGGACTGTAACTGCCGGGAATGCTTCAGGATTAAACGATGGAGCAGCAGCTACCATTATTGCTTCAGAAGATGCAGTTAAAAAATACGATCTAAAACCTATGGCAAGAATTGTAAGTTCAGCTGTAGTAGGAGTGGAGCCAAGAATTATGGGAATTGGTCCTGTAGCTGCAACAAAACTAGCGCTGAAAAGAGCGGGATTGACTTTAGAAGATATGGACATTTTGGAGTTCAACGAAGCGTTTTCTGCTCAAGCATTAGCTTGTACTAGAGAATTAGGTTTGGCGGATGATGATGCTAGAATTAATCCAAACGGAGGAGCAATAGCAATAGGGCATCCTCTTGGAGTAACAGGAACTAGAATACTTCATACAGCTGCAATAGAATTGCAAAAGACTGGAAAGCGATATGCTTTAGCTGCGATGTGTGTTGGTGTTGGGCAAGGGTATGCAACCATTATAGAGAGAGTGTAACCATTGAACACATTTCTTCCAACAAGAAAATTCAAATGATTTCTTTTGCCCTGAACAAGAGCAATGAAGTATTATTTCCTAATTCAATTTAGAAGGTTAATAAGACACATCCAAGACTTTGGGGTCCATCCAATTTTTGGACTAATAGTCATTGGACTACTGTTTCTTGGATTGTCCCTAATCCTATTTGATTTTTTACCGGACTATGCAGCTTACATTATTGTATTTCTTGCGGTAAATATTTTTTTCACTCTTTCCAATATAAAAAATAAAGAATTCCTCAAGCTTTCTTTTACGAAGAAAGAATTTAAACAATTACGTCTTTTAGAAAACAGCTTGGCAAGCATTCCTTTCTTATTTGTGTTTTTGATACAGTTTGAATTGTTATTTGCAGGAGCCTTAATTCTAATTGCACTTTTTACAGCAAATATGGAATTCAGTAAGAGATTTAACTACTCCTTTCCAACGCCATTTTCAAAGCATCCGTTTGAATTTAGTAGAGGTTTTCGAAAGTCTATTCTCATTTACCCCTTAGCTTACATCTTGACAATTATTGGGGTATCTGTTGGAAATATGAATTTGGGCATTTTTGCGATCTTATTATTAGGCTTATCTAATGCTCACTTTTATTCATTTACAGAGCCCGATTATTATGTTTGGGTATATAGAGAAGGGGCTCGAAAAGTGCTTTCTCAGAAGTTTAAAAAGGGCCTCAGCAACCTATTTATTGGAATTATTCCAATACTAATTCTACTATTAATTTTTTTTCCTGATGGAGTTATTTATCCTTTGATCACTATTGCTTTATCAGGTCTATTTTTAATGGCAAACATGGTGTTGAAATATGCACACTTTCCAAGAAATTTTGAAGTTATTCAGGCTATTTTATTACCCTTGACCTTTCTATTTCCGCCTTTATTATTCGCGATTATTCCTTATTACTATAGTAAAGCCATTCAACAAATTAATGCTTTGACACAATGATAGAGTTAAATGATGTTCGGAAATCATATGGGAAGCTAGAAGTTTTAGCAGGAGTTTCTATGACAATTCATACAGGAAATATTATTGGGTTGGTAGGAGCTAATGGAGCTGGAAAAACTAGCTTATTTAGATCAATTGCAGGAATTGAGTCTTATGAGGGAAAAATTCAGATAGCAGAGGAATGCTTGCCGATAGGTTTATTGTTAAGTAATCCTGATTATTTAACCAAAATGACGGCTAAAGAGTATTTGACCTTCATGTGCAAAGCAAGAAAAATAGAAAGCTTTGATGTGGATGCTGCCAATATTTTTGAATTACCACTGTCTAGTTATGCTTCTACTTTTTCTACTGGAATGAAGAAAAAGTTAGCGTTGACAGCATTGCTCATGCAACAGAATAATTTTTTTATTCTTGACGAACCCTTTAGTGGTGTGGATTTTGAAAGTAATCTGATCATTAATCATGTGATTAAAAAGATTCAAGAAGCAGGGAAGACCATACTGATTTCGTCACATATCCTTTCTTCCTTAACAGATATTTGTGATACGATTCATTTTCTAAACAAAGGACGGATTGAGCAATCGGTTCCTCAATCAGATTTTTCAGAATTGCAGAAAACTTTCGAGTATCAAGAATTTAGCCCTAAAATCAGGGACTTAAAATTATAGATAGAATACGTGTTTTACTCTTTTCTTAACGCAGTAAATAGGTTAATTTAGAAGTCTGTTTTTAACGAGTTACTTTTCTTTTGAATTGGTAATTCGTAATTAATAATTCGTAATTAATAAAGATGAAATTAGAAAACTACATACAAGGAAATTGGGTAGCTGGTGATGGCGAAGGAACTCCTTTGATCAACGCAGTTACAGGAGAAGAAGTAGCAGTTGCTACTACAAAAGGTTTAGACTTTAAAGATATTCTAGCATACGGAAGAAGCGTTGGGAATCCTGCTTTGAGAAAAATGACTTTTCAAGAAAGGGGTTTAATGTTGAAGAAATTAGGGCTTTACCTAATGAAGCACAAAGCTAAGTTCTATGAAGTTTCATTCAAAACAGGAGCAACAAAAGTGGATTCTTGGATTGACATTGAAGGAGGTTTTGGAAATTTATTTGCAAACGCATCTTTAAGAAGAGAATTTCCGAATAAGCCTTTTCATGTGGATGGGGAAGGAATTGATTTATCGAAAGGTGGACAATTCATGGGGCATCACATTATGGTTCCTAAAAGAGGAGTGGCAGTTCACATTAACGCTTTTAACTTTCCTGTATGGGGAATGCTAGAGAAATGTGCCGTTAACTGGATGGCAGGTGTTCCTGCAGTTGTTAAACCAGCAACGAATACTTCTTTTTTAACAGAAGCTGTTGTTCGTGAAATAATTGCCTCTAAAATATTGCCTGAAGGAGCTTTACAGTTGATTTGTGGTTCAGCTAGAACCATTTTAGACCATGTAGACTCTCAAGATATAGTCACCTTTACAGGTTCGGCGACTACTGGGCGAATGCTAAAAGCGAATCCAAGAATTATTAATGAAGCAGTACCTTTTAACATGGAAGCAGATTCATTGAATTGTTCTGTTTTAGGCTTAGATGCAGCTCCAGGAACTCCTGAATTTACTTTATTTATTAAAGGAGTGAAAGCTGAAATGACGGTGAAGTGTGGTCAAAAATGTACCGCCATTCGAAGAATTATGGTTCCAGAAAACTATGTGGAGGATGTGCAAATTGCACTTGGGAAAGAATTAGCTAGAACGAATATTGGAGATCCTGCTTTAAAAGAAACGAGAATGGGAGCTTTGGTGAGTAAAGACCAAGTACAAGAAGTAAAAGAAAGAGTAGCTGACCTAAACAAAACAGCAGAGATTGTTTACGGAAGTTTAGATACTGTTGAAGTGAACGGAGCAAGTGCAGAAAATGGAGCATTTTTAAGCCCTATCTTATTATTAGAAAAAGAGCCATTTAAAAATACAGCGGTACACAATGTAGAAGCTTTTGGACCAGTAAGTACCATTATGCCTTATTCTACAACTGCAGAGGCAGTAGAATTGTCCCATTTAGGAATGGGATCTTTAGTTGCTTCTATTGTTACTGGAGATGATAAAATTGCAACAGAATTTACGGTAGAAGCAGCTACTCATCATGGTCGTATTTTGGTATTGAACCAAGAATCTGCTAAGCAGAGTACAGGACACGGTTCGCCGCTACCAACTCTGACACATGGAGGACCGGGTAGAGCAGGTGGTGGAGAAGAAATGGGTGGAATGCGAGGAGTAAAGCATTACATGCAGCGTTGTGCGATCCAAGGTTCACCGACAACAATTACTGAAATTACAGGAATATATCAGCAAGGAGCAAAGTATAAAGAATCTCCCGAGCATCCATTCAAATATCATTTTGAAGACATAGAAGCTGGCATGTCGCTAAAAACACACAGAAGAACCATCATGGACTCTGAGATTGCCAATTTCGCAAATATTTCATGGGATCACTTTTATGCGCATACCGATATTACCTCATTAGGACATACCATTTTTGAAAAACGAGCAGCACATGGATACTTTATTTTGTCCGCAGCAGCAGGTTTGTTTGTTTATCCAAACAAAGGACCAGTAGCTGCAAATTATGGTTTAGATACTTGTCGTTTTATGCGTCCAATTTATCATGGCGACACCATTTACGTTCGCTTAACCTGCTAAGAGAAGAGAGATAAAGATGTAAGAGGACAGCAGTTTCCATCAGGAGTAGTTAAATGGTTTGTAGAAGTGTTCGATCAAGACGATGAGAAAGTAGCCATAGCAACCGTGTTAACGATGGTGGCTAAGAAATCTCCATTTGTAGACATTACTCGAAAGAATGTAGAGGCTTACTTGTCGAAACTGAATGAAGACTCAAAAGCTAAATGGGGTATTATGACTCCTCAACACATGTTGGAACACTTGACTAAAAGCTTAGAATCTGCAACGAATAAAGTTCAATACGAGATAACTACTCCAGAAGAACACCTTGAGAAATACACGGATAGTTTGTACAACTATTATCCTTTCCCTAAGAACAGCAAGACGCCTGTTTTGAAAGATGGGGTATTGGACGATTTGGTATTGGAGAATTTAAAAGCTGCAAAAGCTGCTTTTTTAACCGCTTGGGATGAGTTTGAACTGTACTATAAAGAAAACCCTGAAGCTACTGCAAATAATGCTGTGTTTGGTGCTTTAGACAAAGACCTTTGGGAATTGATGAATAGAAAACATTTTAACCATCATTTTGAACAATTCCCCATTTTGTAATTGTTAATGACAAAATAATTACGAATTGAAAATCTTTCAATTACGAATAGTAAACATTGAAATTATCATTTAGAAGATGAAAAAAGAGAATCCTGCTTTAGATAAAAGTTATGCTTTTGCATTAAAAGTTGTCAAGTTGAGTTTCAAGATTCAAGAAGAAAGGAAAGAGTATGTTTTATCAAAACAATTACTTCGTTCGGCTACTTCTATTGGAGCAAATACTGAGGAGGCAATTGGAGCGCAAAGCGATAAAGACTTTCTACATAAAATAAGTATTGCTTATAAAGAAGCGAGGGAATCTCATTATTGGATTCGATTAATGGGCGATTCTGAACTGATTGTAAGAGATGATTCAGAGAATTTATTACTGGACGTAGAAGAAATACTCAGAATATTAGGATCAATTCAAAAAACATTAAAACAAAAACTACAATAATTACGAACCTGATAATTACGAATTATTAGAGTTTAACAAGGGTTGATTTTCATAATTCGACATTCGTAATTTGAAATTAAAAAATAAATAGATAAAGAAAATGTTAGAGCCTTACGTTAAAATAGACAAAGCTGAAAACGGCCTTGCGACAATAGAATTTTTTCATCCAAAGCACAATTCTCTACCTAGTAGTATATTAACAAAATTAGCAGATACAATTACTGCTGCTGGAGAAGATGATGCCGTAAAACTGATTGTTTTAAAAAGCGGTGGCGATAGAACCTTTTGTTCAGGAGCTAGCTTTACGGAACTAATTAGCATTAACGATTTAGAAACAGGACAAAAATTCTTTTCAGGTTTTGCGAATGTAATTAACGCGTGCAGAAAATGTCCAAAATTGATTATTGGAAGAGTACAAGGAAAAGCCGTTGGTGGTGGAGTAGGAGTTGCTTCAGCAGTAGATTACTGCATGGCTACTAAATTTGCTTCTGCTAAACTATCAGAGTTAAATGTAGGTATTGGGCCTTTTGTAGTTGGACCTGCAGTAGAACGTAAAGTGGGCATTTCAGCTATGAGTCAAATGACAATTAATGCAGATCATTTTTACCCTGCAAGCTGGGCCAAAGAAAAAGGTTTGTACGCAGATGTATTTGAAGACATTGAAAGCTTAGATCAAGGAGTACAAGATTTAGTAGACTATCTATTATCAAAAAACCCCGAAGCACAAAGTATGCTCAAGAAAGTCTTTTGGGAAGCTTGTGAAAATTGGGATGATTTGTTAGCAGAAAGAGCAGCAATGAGTGGAAAGTTGGTGTTGAGTGATTACACGAAGGAAGTTTTGAAAGGCTACGCTTAGTTAATTACGAATTGTTAATCTGGGAATTACGAATTGATTGTCTATCAATAAAACTATTCATAAAGGGCCCTTTAATTCTAATGTTTTTAAGTTAAATGATGTAATCTTTTCTTACTTCTTAAGTATCTTAAATACTTCGTAATTCTCAGATTCATAATTAACCAGATTCGTAATCTTCACTTAATTCTTAAGTTTTTAAATACTTCGTAATTCTCAGATTCATAATTTTAAACATCGTAATTCATAATTTCCTGATTCGTAATTAACTTGATTCGTAATCATCTCTTACCTCTTAAGTTCTTAATTACTTCGTAATTCTCATATTCGTAATTTTAAACTTCGTAATTCATACATTTCCAGATTCGTAATTAAATAAATCATGATTTATTCGTTCAAAGGCTTTATCCCAGTAGTCCATCCCTCATCATTTGTTCATCCACAAGCAGCGCTAACTGGCAATGTAATCATAGGTAAAAATGTATACATCGGTCCTGGGGCGGCGATACGTGGAGATTGGGGTGGCATTGTAATAGAAGACGGTTGTAATGTGCAAGAGAATTGCACGATCCATATGTTTCCGGGGATTACCATTACTTTGAAAGAAGGAGCACACATTGGACACGGGGCCATTATTCACGGGGCGAACATTGGGCGAAACGTTTTGGTGGGAATGAATGCTGTAATCATGGATGAAGCAGTAATAGAAGATGAATGTATTGTTGGAGCCTTGACTTTTGTAAAATCAAAAGAACGATTTGAAAAACGAAGCCTGATTGTAGGAAACCCTGCTCGTAAAATAAAAGAAGTAAGCGACGAAATGTTGGCTTGGAAAACAAAAGGAACTGCATTGTACCAGCAATTACCATCAGAAATGCAGGAAGAATCTACACCTGTGGAAGCCTTAACCGAAATACCAAAAGATAGACCTAGCCAAGAAAGCTTGTTTCAAATTTGGGAGGAAATTAAGAAGAGCTAGTTTTATTTGTAGGCTTAAACGAAATAGTCTTTCAAGAAAACATTGTTTTTTTTCCTAACCCAAGCATTGGTCTGTTTACTATTCAATTGAAACGAACGTATCAAAATTTGTACATCCAAATTCGAAACCTTCAAGGGCAATTGATTCAAAAATAGCAGTTTTCAAACACTCAAAATGTGGACCTCGAAATAGAAGCAAAAGCAGGAGTGTATTTTGTTGAAGTTTTTAATGAAAGAGGGGAGCGAGCAAATTTAAAAGTGATCAAGCTATAAAATATAATACTTTAGGCATCGAAATAAGAATTAAAACGTCTTATGCACATACTGATACAATTTCGATGAAAAAACTACTACTTTCTTTCACTATTCTTCTTACTTCCTTTTCTTCTTATTCTAGTGATTTTGCAGGAGGTAGTATTACTTGGGAATGTCTTCCCACAGGGAAGTATATATTCTATATGGAGGCCTTTCAGACATGTTCGGGTCCAGCATGGACTTATCAAACTGAAGTGATTGATGTTGTTGCTTCTTCTATGCCTACTAATGGAGTAATTGCAATCGTAGTTCTACCAGATTCTAATCGTTGGAATAATTCAGGTACAGGAGATTTATCTCAACAATGTTCTCCATTGTTAGGAACTGCTTATAGCTGTGCTAACGGAGACGATGGTGCGGTTCAAGCTTATTATTACATATCAGCTCCTATTGCTCTAATGGGAGTTCCTCCACAAGATGGATGGAAATTTTATTGGGAAGGAGGTGCTAGAGACACGAGCATAAAGAATGTAAATGTAGTTGGAACAGGACTTTTGAGGTCTATAATGTATCC
>JAESST010000158.1 GCA_016763995.1 Flavobacteriales bacterium
CAAGGCTGCATAAAGCGGAGGTATAAAGAACTCCAATAATATATGGCTTTTTCGACCAATTGAAGGTCATCCAAAAACTGTAAACTCTCTTCGTATACATAGCTATTAATGGTTAATCTATTAGCTTAATAATTCAAATGTAATCATGTTCAATCGATGATTTTATGCTCTATAAAAAAGAATTTTTGACGAAGACTGTAAGCTCATCTATAGGTATTTGTTCTATAGAGTGAGGGGAGTTTTCAAGCTTTGTTAGCTTACCATTTGGAAGCATAGATGCAACAGATTTGGATTCCTCATAACTTACCATTCGGTCTTGACTCCCAATGCCAATAATAACTTCTTGTTGAACTGCTTTCAAGTTGGTTTCACTTAGTAAGTACTTTTCTCCTATAATTTGCATCATTTATGCAGTTTTTAAGACAAGTTCTTTCCAATCATTTGGAGAATGTTCATCTTTTAACTTTTGAGCAAAGGCAGGCACTTTTAACTCTATCTTTTCAGGGTTTAGTTGACTTATTTCCTTTGCAGTAGTTTCTTTACTCCAATCAAATTTAATTCCAAGCGTAACAATTTTTTGAATTAAACGGGGGTGCTGAATAGCAAGGTTTAGGGCCACATAAGCACCCATGCTATAGCCAAATATTGCTATACTTTTGAGTTTGTTTTCTTCAAGGAATTCAACAGTATTTTGTGTAAACAATTGAATAGAAAATGCTTGATTTGATTCCCTTCCTCCATGGCCTTCAAAATTGAAGTCATAGAAATTAAACTGTTTAGAGAGCTTTTCTTTGAGCAGTTTAAATTGTTTCTTACTTCCTAATGCTCCGTGTAATAAAAGAATGCTAGGCTTCATCTTAAATGTTAAGTTCAGCAAATAACTCCTTTAATTTTGGATCTGAAGGTCTTGGTGCATCAGCACTAACAATGTTGCCTTCAGGATCAATCAGAATAAATCTTGGAATTCCATTGATTTTGTAGTCTCTTACAAATTTTGATTGCCAAGCTTGATCGGCCATTAATTGTATTCCTCCCAATTCTTTTTCATTGACCATATTTACCCAAGTTTCATGAGCTTTTTCAGTATCAATAGAAGCGCTTACAAACTGAATGTTTTTACTATGAAATTCTTCTTCTACAGCCTTTAAACTTGGAATCTCTCCAATGCAAGGTCCACACCAAGTAGCCCATACATCAATATAAGTATATTTTCCTTTTAAGTCTGAAAGAGATATTGTTCCACCAGCATGGTTTTCGTAATCTGTAAACTCTGGAGAAGGCATTCCTTTTGCTAATTTCTTAAGTTTTTCTAGAGATTCAGCGTATTCAACTTTGAGTTCATCATTAACAGTATTTTCTACTAGGTAATCGTAATTCGGCTTCAGGTTTTCGTTGGGCGTCATTAAATAGTCTGCCCAGTTATTTAAAAGACCATCCTTAATTGGTCCTTTATTCCAGTCTTTGGCAGCTTCGATAATACAAATGTGAAAGTCAGGTTCTTTATCACCATCTGATATTTTTTCATAAATAGCATCTACTTTTTCAGAGAATACTTCCTTTAATAAGTCTTGATAAGAATTAGATGTTTTAAAAGCTAGCGTATCATTTGTACTAAATTCAATCTGATGATTTGCAAAAGACTCTGAAACTTCAAATTCTCTATTTTTTATAAAAAACCCGTGATACTTTTCATATTTTAGAACAAATAATGCATATCCGTATTTAGCTTCTGCTAACTGTTGTTGCTTGAAAATAATGCTTGTGCCTGAATCTTGAATGAGTTGACCAATAGAATCTCTCAATTGTTGGATAGAACGAATAAATTCATCTTCCTCTTGAGTAAAGAGCTTAGTGGTAGAGCCGCTAAATTGCTCATTAATTAAATAGCTTTTAGCTAATACATTATTTTCAACTGAACTATTACCTGTATAAACAATGCTTTCGTCAAATTTATCTACATCCATTTCTAAATGTAATTGAGTTCCATATGTTAGGTATAAAGTCGAACTTTCATTATCAACGCTAAAACTATAGTATCCTTCATTTTCAATAAATAAAGTATCAGAAAAGGTCCCATCGTCTTTAATAGAGATCTGTTTTTTAAAATCTTCTCCTTTTACAGTTAAATCTTCCGAATCTGAATTTTCTAGCTTTCCTGAGAACAAAGCATAATCAATAGAAGCCGGTTTCTCGCAAGCAATCAATGTGATAAAGGCGAGTGGTAGTATAAATTTTTTCATAGGTCGATGATTGTATACAATGTTAATTATTTTGCAGGAGTTTACTTCCAACGTAGTTCTTTCCAAATATCTCTTTTTTCTTCTGTAAGAAAGGTCCAACAGATGACTCTGCTAATTTTTTGACCTTGTTGCATTTCAATGGTCTTTATGTCAACTGCTTTTACTTCTTCTAACGCCTTATAGAAATGCCTTAAATTGTCTTTTTAGACACCAAAGAAGTAAACCACAAGCAGGTGTTTTGTAGTTGTTGACTTTCAAAAATCATGGTTCTAATAAATTGATATTCTCCGCCTTTACACCATAATTCATTTTGCTGACCTCCAAAATTTAAGACAGGCTTAGAGATTCTCTTCTTTTTGAGATTGGAGTTTTTACGAATAGAACCCGAAGCAGCTTCTGCCGCAGAAGAATGGAATGGAGGATTGCAGATCATTAAATCGAAACGATCTTTGTTGTCTAGTATCCCTTTAAGGATAGAGGCTGACTCCTTTTGAACCTTTAATTCAATATTCCCTTTTAAGGAAGGGTTTTGACGAATAATGTCTTTGGCAGACTTTAGAGCTTTATGCTCAGTTTCAGTTCCTACAAAGTTCCAACCGTACTCTGCATGTCCTAAAATGGGATAGATACAACTAGCTCCAGTTCCAATATCCAAGCATTTAATTTTGTTACCTTTTGGAATATCCTCCTCGTTCTCTCTAAGCAAATCTGCTAGGTAATGCAAATAGTCAACTCTACCAGGAATAGGAGGGCAAAGAAAATGCTCAGGAATATCCCAATAATTGATCTTATAATGCAATTTCAAAAGTGCTTTATTTAACTCTTTTACAGCTTTTGGATTAAAAAAATCAATCGACTCATTTCCATATTGATTAATGCTAACATAGTCCTTTAAACTAGGTAGAGCATTAATTAGTGCATCAAAGTCATAACGTTTTCGATGCTTGTTTCTAGGATGGAGTTGAGACTTTGTTTCTAAGGGCTTTTTCATGATGTTTCAAAATTAGCGAATCAAACCATCTTAGAAATGCTTTACTAAACAGTTCAAAAATTATAAGGTACAATATTGAAATAGGAAGACTTGTCTGATAGTTTCAGACAAGCCTTCTTGTTTTAATGAGACTGCTTTACTACTTGATAAGTAGTTTCGTGGTAGAGAATTCGCCAGACTTTCTATGAATTAATAAATAATAGTATTGTCCCGATTTAAATCCATTATTTAGTTTGATAGGGATATCATTTTTCCCTTCAGGTAAGTTTATCACATCATTTTGTATCCAATTTCCCATGCCATCAATCAAAGTAAACTGAAATTGTTCGGGAGCATCAATAGTTAAACGAACGTTGAATTGATCTTCAACAGGGTTAGGGTAGATGCTTTCGATTGCATATCCAGTTGAATTATGTATGGTGTTAGCTTGTTTGATGTAAGAACCTTTATTCGTGCCATCGTTATTTTTACCATGACCGTTACCATCAACGGGTCTCGTGTCACCACCTGTTCTTATTGTATCTTCAACTGGGACAGAAACAATGTTGTATTCATATGGAATAGTGTCCTTAATCGTATCACCTCCTACACAAAAGCAAAAAATATTCATGGTAAAATCTGCTGAAATATCTTTTACAGGGTTAAAGGTATAAGTGCCTCCACCAGTGCCATTGGCTCCGGCAGTCATCTTGATTGCACCATAGCAAGGTTTGCTGAGGGCTACTTTTCCTGCAGGCACAGTAGTACCTGGAGGGTAAGGTGCTGCACCTCCATCAGGAAAGTTTTTGTCTGAAAGGTTACATTTTGTTCCATCGCATAACGTGTAATCTACGCTTCCTCCACCTAAACTTCGGTCAATGTCCGCCTTACATTTTGGATCGGTACTGCCATAGAACATATTTAAACTTGCAGAATAGCATCCCGCTGCATCGGCTGGAGTTTTAATGATATCTATAATATACCAGCACATCCCCGGACAAGCTGCTGGACAGGCTATTGTTTTGGCACTTGCCTTTTTCTGCGCCATTAGATTTGAATTGGAGAGTCCTATCATTGCTATGGTAAGTAGAGCAATCGGTAGTAGTTTCATATAGGAAGTTATTAGTGCGTACGATTCGGTAGACTTTAGTTTATTTAAAGTTTTCATGATTAGTAATATTAGAATTTACCTACTCTTTTACAGGCTTTTCGGTATCCGCCTTTAATCGAGGAGCTTGCCATAAGCTTTACTGTTAATACCATCGAAGAAACCTTCGATATTGAACCATTACTCTAATATTTCGTGTCGATTTTCATCGGAACATCCTCGACTTCGGGAGGTAAACCCATTTTTTACCATAGCCCTTTTTTGCGCTTGGGAGGCGTTATAAGTGATGTCCGAATCAGGAGCTAATATAGATTAATTAATGTAGCTTCCAAAATAAGCTCCTAAAAATTAGAATTTTAGAGTAATGATTGCATGTCGATATGCAAACAAGAATATCGTTTTACTGAATTCTCAGCGTATATCAAAAATAAATGAGTTTTTACTTTGATTATTAGTTTGTTATCGTAAATAGGGTGCTTATTGTACTATAATCCCATTTTTTTTGAGTCTAATGCCATTTTTTACAATAGTAGAGGAAGGAGAATATAGAGTTCTGTCTATTTCGAACTTGCAGCTTTTCCAAACCATTTAGCTATGGTGTTTTCTGCTGGCTTAAATCGAGGTGAGAAGTCTAAACTTTTAGAGGCGTTTTCTGCACTTGAATTGGTATTCCATTGCCAAACATAAACTCCCGAAAACCATGGCTTATCCCATAAGGTTTGAAAAAGGGCTTCATAGGCGAGTTGTTGGGTTTGATCTGATTTCTTTTTGAAAAGCAAGCTGAAAAAATTGTCCCATTTCCATGGAGTAATGGTGGCAGTGGCTTCGCTTTTATAACCAACCTCAGTAAATAGAATAGGCTTATCATGTTTTTTTGATAAGGTTTCTAATTTTTGAATAGCCTGTTCCCATCCCTTTTTAATCGAGGCTAGGGTAGGTTTTGCTTCTTTAGTCAGCGGGAAGTAGGCTTGTATTCCAATGTAATCTAATAAATCCCAGAATTGGACGTATTCATATTCATCGTC
>JAESST010000159.1 GCA_016763995.1 Flavobacteriales bacterium
ATTTAGAGATACCTTAATTGAACAAGCAGAGCAAGGAGTAGATTATTTTACCATTCATGCAGGGGTATTGTTGCGTTATGTTCCAATGACAGCAAAACGAGTAACAGGCATTGTTTCCCGTGGAGGATCTATCATGGCAAAGTGGTGTTTAGCACACCACAAGGAGAGCTTCTTATACACGCACTTTGAAGATATCTGTGAAATTTTAAAAGCTTACGATGTTGCATTTTCTTTAGGAGATGGTTTACGACCGGGTTCTATTGCCGATGCAAACGATGAAGCTCAATTTGCTGAATTGGAAACGTTGGGAGAGTTAACTAAAATAGCTCGTAAACATGAAGTACAGTGTTTTATTGAAGGCCCTGGACATGTGCCCATGCACATGATTAAAGAAAATATGGACAGACAAATCGAAGTTTGCGATGAAGCTCCTTTTTATACCTTAGGCCCATTAACAACTGATATTGCTCCAGGTTATGATCACATTACCTCTGGAATAGGTGCCGCAATGATTGGTTGGTATGGTTGTGCTATGTTGTGTTATGTAACACCAAAGGAACATTTAGGTTTACCCAATAAAGACGACGTAAGAACTGGAGTTGTAACCTATAAATTAGCAGCACATGCTGCAGACCTTGCCAAAGGACACCCTGGAGCACAACATAGAGACAATGCGTTGAGTAAGGCTCGTTTTGAATTCCGATGGGAAGATCAGTTTAATTTAGGCTTAGACCCTGAACTAGCGAGAGAATATCATGATGAAACCTTACCAGCTGATGGCGCAAAAATTGCCCATTTCTGTTCCATGTGTGGACCTAAGTTTTGTTCTATGAAAATTTCTCAAGAAGTAAGAGATTTTGCCGCGGAACATGAGATTGTCGACAATGAGGTAATTAAAAAAGGAATGCAAGAGAAATCGCAAGAATTTAAAGAAAAAGGCAGCGAAGTATATCTATAAATTGATGCTTGTATTAATTGCCCCAGAGGAAGATATAAAAGATGAACATATTATTCTAAACCAGTTGTTTAAAGCCGGTTTAGAATATTATCACTTAAGGAAGCCTACAAAAGATTATGAGGGCTATAAAAACTATCTAGGTCAAATAGATAGGCAGTTCCATAATCGAGTTGTAGTTCATCAGTTTCATGAATTAACAGCTGACTTTCAATTAAAAGGCGTGCATTTTCAAGAGCACAAAAGAAGGACTAGTGAGCCCAAAGAACTTAGTAAATGGATTGATCGGGAAGAGTTAACGGTTAGTTCTTCCTTTCATGAACTAAAGGAACTGGAGGATTGTGAATATGATTTTGATTATCACTTATTGAGCCCTGTATTTTCGTCGATTTCGAAGAAAGGCTATGAAGGAAGAGGATTTAACGTAAAGCATATTTCTAAAAAAACGATTGGCATGGGAGGAATTAATGCTGATAAGCTGAAAGAGATTAGCCAAATGGGCTACGATGGTGTTGGTGTTTTAGGAGCAATTTGGAAAAGTAAAGAACCAGTGGAAGATTTTAAACAGATGCTAAAATTTTATCAGGGGCAATAATGCAGGAAAATAATTACATCTTATCTATTGCGGGCTTCGA
Source organism: Flavobacteriales bacterium (assembly GCA_016763995.1). Lineage (GTDB taxonomy): Bacteria > Bacteroidota > Bacteroidia > Flavobacteriales_E > Vicingaceae > NORP294. Next base: position 1,591 of record JAESST010000159.1, read on the forward strand.
CCCTTCAAGTGGAGCGGGTATAACCTCTGATATAAAAACGTTTGAAGCTCATGGCCTCTATGGCTTGTCAGTTTGCACAGGAGTTACTGTTCAGAATGACATTCATTTTGAAGACAGTCATTGGATTCCTGACGACATTATACTTGCACAAATTGAAGTCTTGTTTCAACGCTTTCAGATTGATGTAGTAAAAATTGGAATGATAGAGAATTGGGAAACTCTTCTGCAGATCATTCTTCGATTAAAAACCTTGAATTCAACGGTAAAAATTATTCTAGATCCTATTCTAAAAAGCAGCTCAGGATTCAAGCTTCATACAGAAGAGCAGAATGATGTATTCAATAAGGTTTTGGAGGAAATCTACCTTCTTACACCTAATTATGAAGAAATTAAAGCACTATTTCCTGAAAAATCCATAGAACAAACCATCGAACACATTTCTAGTAAAACCTTGCTTTATTTAAAAGGAGGACATCGGGAAGATAAAAAAGGCTGTGACGAAATCTACTCTAAAGATGGTGTTCAACTAAGCATTGAAGCAGGCGACATTGAAGTCTATCCTAAACATGGTAGTGGCTGTGTACTCTCTTCCAGTATAGCTAGTAATTTGGCGCTCGCATACACAATTGAAGATGCTTCTCTACGAAGTAAGAAATACACAGAGCGTTTTCTAAATTCAAGTCAATCTCTTTTAGGAACACACCTACACGTTAATTCATGAAAGTAGCACAGGTACACTATATCTCTCAAGGACAGAGTGCAGAAGAGCACCTAACAAACATAGAAAGCGCCTGTATAGCAGGAGCTAATTTAGTGCAATTGCGTTTAAAAAATATAAGAGATAAAGTGCTCACAGAGACTGCTTTGAAAGCAAGAAAAATTACGACTTCATATCAAACCTGTTTAATCATTAACGATTATTATAAACTAGCCAAGCTTGTTAAAGCAGATGGCGTACATCTAGGTAAAAATGATACCTGCCCTACTCTTGCACGTGAATATCTAGGAGCTAATTACCTTATTGGAGGAACAGCAAATACCCTTGAAGATTGTGAAGATTTAATTCAAAAAAAGCTAGATTATATTGGCCTTGGACCTTTTCGCTTTACTACAACAAAAGACAACTTAAGTCCTGTTCTTGGTTTAGAAGGATATTCTAAGCTACTTAAAAGTTTAGGTGCAAAGATTCCAATAATTGGTATTGGAGGAATTACCATTAATGATGTTGAAAATCTGATGACTACTGGCCTTTATGGCCTAGCCTTCTCCGGAGAAATTACCCGTGATTTTAACAAAATCGATCAAATCAATCGAATGATAGAAGCTTCACAGAAAAAAACAGCCCATTCAAAAATAGGAATAAAGAATACAGAAGTATGATAGATCAATTAACAATAGCAGATAAAACTTTTAATTCTAGGTTATTTACAGGAACAGGAAAGTTTAATAGCGTTCAGAAAATGAAGGATGCAATTCTAGCTTCAGAGAGTGAATTGGTAACTGTAGCGCTTAAGCGGGTAGAACTAGAAAACAGTTCGGATGATATGCTTGTTCACCTAAAGGGAGATCACATTCATTTGCTTCCAAATACCTCTGGTGTAAGAACTGCTAAAGAGGCTGTTTTTGCAGCTGAACTAGCAAGAGAAGCCTTATCAACCAATTGGGTAAAATTGGAAATTCACCCCGATCCCAAATACCTTTTGCCTGACCCTATTGAGACCTTGAAAGCAACCGAAGAATTGGTTAAAAAAGGATTTGTCGTGATGCCTTACATTCATGCCGACCCAGTTTTATGCAAACGTTTAGAAGATGTTGGAGTGCAATGTGTAATGCCATTAGGAGCGCCCATTGGCAGCAATAAAGGAATAAAGACCTTGGAGTTTCTAGAAATTATTATTGAGCAAAGCAACGTACCTGTTATTGTTGATGCGGGAATTGGAGCTCCGTCTCATGCAGCTTATGCAATGGAACTTGGAGCAGATGCAGTATTGGTAAATACGGCAATTGCTGTTTCACAAAATCCGGTAGAAATAGGACGTGCGTTTAAATTGGCGGTCGAAGCAGGAAGAATGGCGTATATGGCAAAGCTTGCCCCTATCAAAAAGGGAGCAGAAGCAAGTAGTCCCTTAACTTCATTTCTAAGTGAATTATAAGAAGAAATACCATGAAGTCATTTAAAGATACATTTGAGAAGTACGATTGGGATAGCCTAGAAAGAGAAATCTATGAGGTAACAGCAGTTGACGTACAGAACGTTTTAGCCAAAGAGAAAATTGATTTACAAGACTTTAAAACGCTGATATCTCCTGCAGCAAAAGCCTTTATTGAACCTATGGCTCAACGAAGTAATCAATTGACTAGGAAACGATTTGGGAATACCATTCAGATGTATATTCCGATGTACCTTTCCAACGAGTGTCAAAACATTTGTACTTATTGTGGCTTCAGTATGACGAATAAAATTCGAAGAAAAACCTTAAGCGATGCTGAAATTCTAAAAGAGGTTGAACACATTAAAAATTTGGGTTATGATCATATTTTGTTGGTAACCGGAGAAGCAAATAAGACGGTGGGCGTCTCTTATATTGCACATGCAATTGAATTGATCAGAGATCATTTTTCAAACATTAGCATAGAGGTTCAACCATTAGATCAGGAAGACTATGAAATACTTGTTAATGCGGGACTTTATGCAGTATTGGTGTATCAAGAAACCTATCATGAAGCGACCTATAAAACACATCACCCCAAGGGGAAAAAATCAAATTTCAATTATCGTTTAGCTACTCCAGATCGGTTAGGAAGAGCGGGCGTTCATAAAATAGGTCTTGGAGCATTATTTGGCTTAGAAGATTGGCGCGTAGATAGTTTCTATACCGCCCTACATCTAAAGTACTTGCAGAAAACGTATTGGAAAACAAAATATTCGATTTCATTCCCTAGACTTAGACCTCATGAAGGAGAAGTAGCACCAAAAGTAGAAATGACCGACTCAGATTTAGTACAACTAATTTGTGCCTATCGTTTGTTGGATGAGGATGTAGAATTATCAATGTCTACCCGAGAAAATGAACAGTTTAGAAATAATATTGTTCCTTTAGGAATCACATCGATCAGTGCAGAGTCTAAAACAAACCCGGGAGGCTACAGTGTAGAACCCCAATCTTTGGAACAGTTTGAAATTTCAGATGAGCGCTCGACCAATCAAATTAAGGAGATGATACAATCGAAAGGTTATGAAGTAGTTTGGAAGGATTGGGATAAGAATTATTCAGGTGCTTTTTAAGATCAGATGAGAATGGAGCTTTCAGCAGAAGAACAGAAACAATATAGCCGCCACATCATTCTAGAGAAAATTGGCTTAAGCGGTCAACTGAAGCTAAAGAATGCAAAAGTATTGGTGATTGGAGCTGGTGGTTTAAGTTGTCCGTTACTTCAATATATTTCGGCAGCAGGAGTTGGAACTATTGGAATCATAGATGACGACCTTGTTGAACAGAGTAACTTACAGCGTCAAATTTTGTATACGCATAATGACATTGGAAAAAACAAAGCTGAAGTTGCAGCAAACCGCTTGAAACAATTAAATCCATATGTAACTTATAAGGTATATCCAGAAAGATTAGATAGAGAGAATGCAATACGCTTGTTTAATGAATATGATATTATTGCTGATGGAACAGATAATTTCCCAACGAGATATTTAGTTAGCGATACGAGCGTAATTACAAAAAAGCCTTTGGTCTTTGGTTCTATTTTCAAGTTTGAAGGGCAAGTTTCTGTTTTTAATTATAAAGGTAGTCCAAGTTATAGGTGCCTCTTCCCTAGCCCACCAAAACCCGATGCAGTTCCTAATTGTTCCGAAATAGGGGTTTTAGGAGTTCTACCGGGCATTATAGGCGCTTTACAAGCCAATGAAGTAATCAAAATAATTTGTGAATTAGGAGATGTTCTTTCAGCCAAGCTATTAATGTTTGATGCTCTTTCTATGAAACAGTTGATTTATTCGTATGAGAAAAAATCCCAACATTAACGTTAGCGAGTTGGAGAAAGATTACCTGCTTTTCTGTGGCATTGAAAAGATAGGTACAGAGCTTACTTTAGAGCAATTAAAAAAAGAAAAAAAACAGTATAATTTACTGGATGTACGAAGTTTGACTGAGCGAAAAGAGCATCATATTGGAGGGATTCATATCCCCTTAGATGAACTCTCTGAGAGACAGCATGAAATTCCGATAGATAAAGCACTGGTGGTGTATTGTAAAAGCGGCATTCGAAGTAAAATGGCAATTAATCAGTTGTTGAAGATGAAGTTCACAAGAGAATTAATCAATTTGAGCAATGGGATCAGTTGAATCATCATTCAGTTAAATTGGAATCCATTTTAAAGCTTCTCTCCCTTCTCTTAGGCTCATTAATTAAGCCAACTATATCTCAAGCTGTTTGGCTTGTCAAGCCTAATATACTCCCTTTGGAACCAATACAGCTATTCGATTATTGTACCGAAACTTAATCAAATCATAAAACGAAGCATTTTTCTATATTTGCCGCATGAAGACAGAATATTTTGACATTGAAAAACAAGAAAAATACACGCTCTTATATGACTTTGTTCCTATTAAATTTGACAATCGTTTAAGCCCTTATGTAAACGAAAAAATAGAAGACTTAATAAAAGAAGGAGTTAAAAACATCATTTTTGATTTAAGTTATATACGTTATTGTGACTCTTCGGGCTTGAGCAGTTTACTGAAGGCCAATAGGCTTTGCAACAACAATGGAGGAAGTCTAATCATATGTAATTTGAATCCAATGGTCAAAAGGCTAATTGATCTTTCTCGATTGGACAGTATTTTTAATATTAAATCAACAGTTGATGAAGCAAAGCAATACTTTTTAGATGAGAATGCTTGAAAGAGTTTTGATAGTTAATTTCATCTATAAAATTATAGGCATAAAAAAGGCTCGATGATTAATCGAGCCTTTTTTATGCCTATAATTTTATTTTTTAATGATTGATCATTATTTTCTTTACAATTGTAGTTGAACTACTTCTCAAGTTTAAGAAATAAATGCCATTGGATAATTCTGATAAATCAAAAGTGTTTTCAAAAGCAGAAAGCTTAGTATTTCGATATACCTCTTTTCCAGATATATCAAATATTAAAATAGATGCATCGCTTGAAAGCTCGTTTGATGTTTCTACTTTTAGCAAACCATTTGAAGGGTTAGGATAAATAATCAACTCATTGGAAACTTCATTATCAGTAATGCTAGTTATGATTTGCGATGGATCAATTCTTACTACAGTATTCAAAGTTGTATTGGTATACCAAATTTTCCCACCTGGGCCAATAACAACTCCACTAACACCTGAAGTACTTGTTTGAACTCTTCCAATTCGAACCGCTGGAACAACAGATATATCGTAAATAAAGATATCTCCTGTACTAAAATCTGAAACAATCATATTATTTCCAATCACATCAATTCCTGAAGGTTGGATTAAACCTGTATCAGCAACAACTTGCCAAGTTGCACCAGTAACATTTGCATATTCGGCTAATGCCTCATATTGAGGAAAGTTAGGAACTCCACCAACAGTTCCTGATGAAACATCTAATCTTAACACTCTTCCGTTTCCACCATCAGCAATATAAAGCCAATTACTTGATTTATCTAAAACTAGATGACTTGGAACATTTGCATTAACCCAGTTTACTGTAGGAGCAGCAAATCTTCTAATTCCTCCATCTGAATGATCTGCATTTCCTGGACCATGATCATCTGCAAAATCATAACGTACAATATCATTGCTATTTGCATCAAAAACATAGAAAATATTAGCTGTTTCACTTGCTATTCCCATACAATAAGGACTTCCATGTAACATATCTAAATGACTCCCATTCCCTCCAGAAGGTAGAGCATAAATTGCAGGATCACTTGACCAAAGAGCAGGACCTGTAAATGGGGTTCCACCGTTATGATTGGCATCAAAAACTCCAGTTGAAGTTCCAAAGTTTCCATTATCACTAAATGCTATTCCTGTTGGTAAAGACATAAAGTGCCATGCGTTTCCATCAATCTGTCTTAATCTAGTTTGATTAGTTAAACCTGGGTTGGTAAATTTAACTGTGCTGCCACCCGTTGCAACAACTTCTCTATTAACAACCCAAAGATCTCCATTTGGGTGAAAATCTAAATCGGTAGGAGAAACCAATTGATCCACAGAGGTCGCAATTGCATTGATAGTAAATGTATTTGTAGAACTTGTATAGCTCGCCATAATGTTAGGAATTTGTGCTCTAACATTAATAATTTTCTGTGTTTCATTATTCGTAGTATCAGCATCTGGCCCCATTCCATTTACATTACTAAGCCAAACTCTTACCGTATATGCACCGGGTGTTGTAGGAACCCAAGGGGTTGGGTGGGTAAAGTCATACTCTGTAAAAGAAGCAACAGTTTAACCTGTCAAACTTTGAGTAACGGTAGTACCGTTGTTTACAGAATAATTAATATCAAAAGAAGTAATAGCTGAAGATCCTCTGTTTTCAATATTTCCAGTAATATCATGACTTCCTGCAACAAGAAAAAGTGGAGTCTGAATAGTCTCCATTTCAGCTTCTACAGCTGGCAATACTCCTTGTGTAAACTCATAAAAAATATTATCAGTAGGTGCAGAATTAGTTCCTGCAACTGGTAAAACAGCAGGTGAGCCGGTAACAGAGTACGCTGTAGTACTATTGATCTGAATTCCCATCGTAACACCCCCTGTAGTTCCACTATGACGTTGATCTACAATATAAATTTTGTCATTTGATTCTTCCAAAACTATTGACCAATAAGACCAACCTCCATTTAATGAGTGAGAAGTAAAAAATATCCAGTGTTGACGATTAGGCGAAGTTCCAAATGTTTTGGTAACAACTCGATCATTCCCTCCATTCGCTTGAATTCCCCAAATGCAAACCGACTTATCTGGAATGCTGGTAGAAGGTAAAGCTGAATGCGTAACTGCTGGTACTGCCGTAGCACTTGTTGTAAAGGTTAAAACACCTGTACTCGAAACTTTGTATTGAGTAACTGGACTCGCATCAAAATTAAAGGGAAATGGAATATTTTGATTAGATGACCATGCCGGGGTTGCAACTGAGGGTCCTAATATAGAAACCCATCCGGTCGTTAAACCTGCTCCCAAAGGAAACTCATCATCTGCATTTAATCCACGAGGATTTTGTCCTGCCGTTGAATTTAGCTGATAATAGTATTGTCCAAAAGAGAAAAAGCTAATGGAAATAAATAGCAAAAGTATAGTTGTCTTTTTCATACCTAGTCGTTATGTTGTGTAATGTACAATTAAGAGTTATAAGATCACCATAAAAATTCTTCTAATAAAAGCTATTGTATTTTAACGTCATGAAAAGGACACATTATCTCAATTTTTTTTCTATTTTTTTAGAGAATATGAAAAATCTAGCCTAAATACTCACTTATCCCGTTTTAAAACATGAGAGTCTAGCTCTTAGTATTACTCATTTAAGCTTCATCCAAACTCTTCAAATTATCTATTCAAAGTTCATTTAATAAAAGCTTATTAAAGGAGCTCAATTGTCTCCGGTTATACGGATATAGGCGATAATTTGATTCATTATTCTGCAATAACGGATGAATTTACAGTTTGTATATTGTAGAAACCCTTTATCGAACTGACCGTTCCGTAGCTTCTTGCAACAAGAGTAAAAGGGAAATTTCGATTCCCTTTTTATTTAATTTTCTTTCTCAGCTGATGTAGGTTTTTATCGTTGATCGATAGTCATGAGAAACTCTTATTTTTGTTTGAACAAATAAATCCATTATGAAACAAGTACTTGCTCTCATCTTTGGGATTTCTCTTTTTACAGCATGCGTAAAAGAAGAACCATTAACTCCAAATACAAAAGCGTCTGGCCCTACTCTGGAGATTCCTGCTACTGGAGGATCCGGTAGCCCTGAATTTTTCGATTATACTTTAAATGGAACTAAAGTAAACCTTACAAAACCTTCTTTTTCAGGCAGTTCATCTTTTGGACAAATTCTTAGCCAATTAAGTCAAACTAACTTTTTTCAAATTGGTGTTATTTTATCTGGAAGTACATTTCCTGATACCAACAAATTAAGTTCATTTTCAACAAACTTTGTCTATAACGAAACGCTTACTAAACGCTATAATGGAGAAGCGGGAGAATTCATATTTACTTCGGATGCTCAAGGAAAACTTACAGGAACATTTGATATGATAATGAAAAACATAGCAGATGCCAATGACTCCATCATCATCACTAATGGTAGTTTCTCTGTTAATAAGTAACATCTCTTTAAGCATTATAAAAAGTTAACACATAATAATTTCAACACCCCCCATTGAGTACTGAACAATCTGCTTGACAGCTTCTTCTTTAGAGTTTAATATGGATCCCCTTATTGTATTTGTAAAGGTTCCAAGCAAAATTAGTCGACTTTTCTATCAATAGAATATTGCTTCATCTCAACATGAATTTTCTCTCCTTTTTCATTCATCGTTAGCCCTACAATTGCTCGTAGAAATTATTAATTCCCACTTTAAAAAGCTTCTTAACAACACTTTTATTAATAAAATAAATATGTAATTTTGCTTGCTTTACTAACTTCTACCAGTTAATTAATCACTACACACTTTTTTAGTAGATTATCCATTAGCTCCCATCCAAAGCATCTAATGTCAAAACTATTTTTAGCTAAATGATAAACAATGAACAACTGATTACCACAAGCTTAGATTCCGAAATAGTAAATGAATTATTCCCTGAGTTCTTAAAAGAATTAAGCCTCGAGTCTGATAAATTACTTGAAAGTTTTAACTTGAATGACCTAGTCAAAGTAAAGGAAATTGCTCATAAAATTATTGGGGTAACCCAAACTTTCGGAGCACACCATGTTAAGCGAAATGCAAACAACATTATTGTAATAATTGATAAGAACAATGGGATTTCGTTAATTGAAGAAATTGAAGATTTACGAATTGGAATCAGGGAATTAAAAAAAGTTAATGATGAATAAGGTGTTAAAGGTATTTATTGTGGAGGATTCTTCTGTAATGAGCAATGCCATTAAAAAGCATCTAATCAAAGAATTTAAAGACAAACTTGAAATCTATCAATTTAATACTGTAGAAAAAGTACTTGTTAATAATCAGCTATTTCCTGATATTATGCTTTTAGATCATTATTTGCAAGAATCTAATGGAGTAGATTCGATCCCAATAATTTTAGAAACTTTCGAAAGATTGAAAATTGCGATCATTTCAGGGCAAAATGACTTTGACGTTTTTACAACTGCTTACAATAACGGAGCGTCAGATTATATTAGAAAAGATGCGCTCTTTTTCCATCAAGTCTCGGACTTTATTAACTCACAGTTGTAATTATTTTCAGCTCTTACACTCATCCGTAAAATGCTCATCTGCTATAGCTTTAAGCTTTTCATATGTTAATGGTTTTGTAAGAAATAAAGGAACAAAAGCATACTCCTTCGACTTAATAAGGTCACGATCAAATATTGAAGTAGTTAACAAAACAACAACAATATCTTTTCTTCTCTCCTCGGAGATCAACTCTTGATATTTTGTTAAAAATCCAAAACCACCCAAAATTGGCATATTAAGATCCAAAAGAATAAGCTTTGGAACAGAGTCATCTTTTACATTTAAAATGTATTCTATTGCATCTTCTCCATTTAATGCCGTTTTAACATTATCCGATAGGCCACTCCTTTTTATCAATCGTTTATTATAATTGATTGTAATTTCACTATCTTCAACTAATAATACGCTGTCTATCTTCATGCTCATTTAGAATATTTTAAAATAAACACTAAACGTTGTACCTTCATTCAGTTTACTTTTTACTTTAATCTTCCCCCCTGCATCTTCGATAATATTTTTAATCATATACAAGCCAATACCGCTTCCTTCTTCCATTATATGAATTCTCCTAAACACCTTAAATAAATCTTCAGAATGTGTATCTAAATCAATTCCTAATCCATTATCAATAACATCTAATACAATAAACTCTTTTTCTAAAGATGTCCTCAGCTCGATTTTTGGGGGACGATTAGGTGAACAATATTTTATAGCATTACTAACTAAGTTTTGCAAAATACTTTTCAATTCTACCCTTCCAAATTCAATTTTTAGGCAAGCGGTAAAATCATACGAAATATCAGCCTCGTATTTTCCAATTTCTTGATTTAGGCTTTCAAGTATTTCGAGTAATATCACATCAAAAGAGAGCGATTCTTTTTCCATTAATGTGGCCTCAGATTTTACAATTCTTGTCAAGTCAGCTATCATCGATTTAGATTGATCTATAGACTTTCCAATCCAGTAGATTGTATCTAAGAGCTCTTCGTCTTCTGTATTTATATCCTCTTTTAGAAACGAATAATATCCTTCCAGGTTACTAATAGGCACTTTTAGATCATGCGTAGCGATATAATTAAACTGTTCTAGTTTATTGTTTTTTAATTCCAATAAAACCGCTTGCTGTTCTATCGCATGGTTTTTTTCATCTAAAACTCTATTCAATCTTTTCTTTAAAAAATAGCTTCTATAAATATAAAGCCCTCCAAAAACAGTAATCACCACAATTATTATTAGCAAAAAATTTACCCTTCTATGAGCATTAATCTCAGAGTTTTTTTCTTTTAAAATCCCATCTTTTTTCCTAATTTCTATTGACTTCTTATTTAGAGATTCTACTTGTTTTTCAATTTCAGAATTACTCAGGTTAATTTTCTCTTCCTGCATTCTAATGAAATCTATCTGTTGTTTGATATTTCTCTCAAGATCTCTCTCTATCAATAGTTTATCTTCATATTTTTTTAATTGCAACTCACTATTAGTTCCTAACTGCTCAATCCACTCATCCTTCTCACTAATTGATACAAGAGTGGTATCAATTACTTCTTTTTGTTTATTTATAATCTTCTTCTGAGATAAGATTTGTCGTTCTTTATCTTTCAACAATTGCAGTTGCTTTGCTTCAATCTCCTTTACATTACTTAATGACTTTTCCACGACTTTATACAAGTCCTTCCACTTTTGAGATGAAGAAACAGCATATTTTTTTAAGGATGGTGCAAGCTTAAAACCCTCCTGTTCTAAAAGTTCAGAGTTAATTTCATATTCAAACGAATTTCCAACATTGATCATATTTATCATTGAAGAATGATAGTTGTAATCTTCGGTAATTAGTAGAATATTCTTGTTTGATATTTTATCTAAAATATATTTTATGTCGTAATTATAATCGTTATTGACATATAATAATTGGACATTCTTTAATTCTTTTATTGAGTTAAAGCGTACAACCCTAACAAGCTTATCTTGTATTTTTCTCTTTTGCGCTAAAAATTTAAGATCAATTACACTTCGATCAGGGCCTAAAACTCCAACATTAAATGTTTCAAGAGTTCCAAAATTTGGCCATCCTCCAACTTGTTGTGCAAAATTATAAATGAATATTGAGCGTTGAAGCCTCTTTACCTGTTCGTTCTTTACATCTTGCGCTGTTGTCTTATTAGAAAGAACAAATACAAGTAAAAAGCAAAAAAATAATTTCTGAAATTTTACAAGCTGGTAAATCGACTTACTTTTCAAAAGAATTATAATCTAATTAAAATACGTGTAAAGTAATTTGCTCCAATTACGCCAAACTGTTGCACCCTTCTGCTATAGATAAAATTACCGTTATTAGTATTTGCTGAATGCGTATGCTTATCGGGATATATATTAAAAACATTATTTGCTCCAATTGTAATCTTAAGCATGTTATTAACCTGATAGCATAACGAAATATCAGTCACTAACTTTGGGCTAAAAACCTGATCACGAGACTCTACTTTATCATTAAATTCATTTAATACCCAGCTTGCTGAATTTCCATCATCTGGATGAACGTACTCCACCTCTCCAAAATAGGTGTTTCTAAATTGGATTTTATAATTTCTAAACTCATACGATACATGCGAATTAAATTTACAATTGGGTAGAGCAGACTCCACTCTAGCCACCTCTTCTCTGTCAAACAAATCATCTTCTTTACCTAAAAATAGTTCGGAAGGAGCTTTAATATTCCCAATACTTTTGTTTTGTTAAAATTCGCGCCAACTGATGCGTTTAGCTCGCCACCTTTAAATTTAGACTTATAAAATATCACTGCATCTGATCCACTTGTTCTAGAATCTATTGCATTTGTAAAGAACTGTGCAGCACTTACATTAAAGGGAGCCAAAATATCAGCATAATCACTCCCTAGTCTACTTGAGAGTACAATTCGATCTTTTATATCAATTACATAATAATCAAAAGTAAATGTTAAGTTCTTTTTTAGTTTACCACTAAAGCCTGCACTAAAATGATTCGATAACTCAGGCTTAAGCTTATCTATTTTAAAAGCCTCTACAACCGCACTTTCATTGTTAAACGTTCCAACGCTTTCAATCTCAACATTATTATTAGCCTGAGTACTTATACTTTGAAAATATACTTGATGCAGAGATGGTGCTCTAAAGCCTGTAGAATAGCCCGCTCTCAAACTCAACTTCTCATTAAGCTTATACCTACTTGCTAGTTTCCAAATTATATGATCTCCAAAATCGTTATAAGATTCATACCTTACTGCACTTGTAATTAATAACTTATTCGTAACATTTGTTTCAACATCAAGATAAGCTGAACTATTTGTTCTAAATCGATCCAACTCATTATTGGGGTTAATACCTGGAAATACTTGAACACCTGTAATTCTATCTTTAACTTGAAGAGAATCATCAATATACGTTGCTCCACCATCAATATAAGACGCTTCTTCCCCTGCAATAATTTGAAAGTTCTCTACCCGAAGTTCAGCACCAAATGCAATATTTACATCACTTAACCAATCAAAGGTTTTTGAAATATCAATATTTGTATTACTCAGGTTATACAAAAAACCTCCGGAGTAAATACTTCTTGGAGAAGATATTCCTATTGAAGCATTGTTCGAATTATTCACATTATAATCAATCGCATTATTCCCGATTCCATGACTAAAATCAATGTTCCAGTTATTTTTAACTCCTCTAATACCAACAACAATACTATTATCCTTAATATCTGTATTTATCTCAGGAGAAAAACCATTCGGAAATAATTCTATAACAACTCGATCTTGATCTTTAGGGAACCTGTAAAATCCTTTTGCTTTTCCTTCTCTAAAATTTCTTCCACCATGGAAATAAAAATCAGCATCACTAGATATTGCCAGTTCTCCATTAAAAGAAAGTGCAGAGTTTTGAGTCTCTGCATTTCCTATTTCCATAACCCTTTGACCACTATAGCCTGTTTGATCAAAAAAACCTCTCTCTTGAATTAGCCTAGCATCTTCTATCGGGTCGTTTGAAAATACATTACCAGTGTAATTCCCTGCCCTGTTTATAGCTTCTCTTTTTCTGTATTCTCCTGTAACATTTATATATCCGTTTTTTCCAATGTTCAATCCAAAGTTTGAAGAAAAATACCTTGTATTACCATCTCCTTCAGCGCTTAAACCTACACGACTATCGATGCTTATTAACTCTACCTGTTTCTTTAAAATAATATTAATGACACCTGCAATGGCATCAGAACCATATTGAGAAGTAGCACCATCTCTTAAAATTTCAATTTTTTCGATAGAAGCAACTGGAATTGAATTTAAATCAGTGCCCACCGTTCCTCTTCCAACAGTTCCATTCACATTCAACAAAGCACTATTATGCCTTCTCTTTCCATTCACTAAAACTAATAATTGATCAGGTCCTAATCCTCTTAAAGCAGAAGGATCAATATGATCAGTTCCATCTGAAATAGTTTGGTTAGTACTTTGAAAAGAAGGTACCAAGTAATGTAAAATTTGACTTAGTTCCATTTGAGATGAATTCTCTATGGCTTGTGGGGAGATAATATCAATCGGTGCAGTTGTTTGAAGTAATGACCTTGGTTTATCTCTAGAACCTAAAGAAATAGGCTGATCAATTGAGAAACCTGTTTCTAACAAAAAATCAAGTTCAACATCATCTCCAACCTTTACTACCAAGGATTTAGACATCAATTTATACATCACAAAGCTAGCACTAATCACATATTCTCCTTCCTCTAATTCAAAAGAGTATAATCCATTTACATCACTAGTCGTCATCAAATTCGTACCTTCAATACTAACTGAAGCTCCGGGGAGATTTCCAAATTGATCTAATACTCGACCTGAAACTGTAGCTCTAGATTGCGCTAATCCGAATTGAATAATTCCCAACAATATTATTGTAAAACTCCACTTTTTACCTCCTGATGGCATAATTGTCTTTCTTTTTTAATAAAATCAAAATTTATTATAAAAATAATTGCACAAGAATAATAACATCTTACTAATATTAAGATGTTTAGCAAAT
>JAESST010000160.1 GCA_016763995.1 Flavobacteriales bacterium
CTAATGGGCTGTAGAAAACTAACATATCATTCTAAAAATTCTGGTTTAAAGCTGGTACATTCTAAAAATGGTGTGACCTCAAAAAATAGTGCTAAAAATGTACGTAGAGCATTAGAGTATAGGATTCATGATGCTAGTATTGGGAGGTTCTTGAGTGTTGACCCTTTAGTAAAAGAATACCCTTGGAATAGTCCATATGCTTTTAGTGAAAACAAAGTAATTGATCACATTGAGTTGGAAGGAAGAGAAGGAGAAGATTATAGGTTTAGAATGTGGATGAAAAGTCAAGGAGGAATCCAAGCAGAAGCTGAAGAATATGTTGAAGCTCAAGGACAAGAAGCTGTGGCAGCAGTTATGGGGGTAGCTGTAGATTTAATTACTGTACCGCTAAGACTTATTGATAACACTAACAATGCCGGAGCGTTTAATACTAGAGCAACAATTGCTTCGCAGAATGGCAAAGCAAATGCAGCCAAAGAATATAAACAAGCTGCTAGTCAATACGAAGCTGCTGCAATGAGTAATTTCAAAGAGTTAGCTACTGATGCAGCTATGGGGTACGGATTAGCTAAGCTAGCAAGGCCATTGGCAAAAGCATTAAGTAATGCCCCATCTCCTCTATTGAAAGGTAGTTTAAGCAACACAGAAGTTAGAGTTTGGTATGACGACGCTGTTAAGACAATAAATACGAATGTTAAAGGGACGGAAAAGAATGCAAGAAGGATATCAGCAGAAAGAAATACATTAAAGCGTCAAGGGCGTGATATGATGTCTGATCGAAAAGCAGCAAAAGCACTTGATGAAACTAATCCGATTAGAGATTTTGATTATTATAAAGAGAAATATACGACTGAGGGTTTTGAAGGAGAGGGCTTATATGATAGGATTATTCAAGGTGGGAAAACACCAAATGCTGATGTAAGCAAGAAATTTGGAATAGGAGAACAATGATAAATTTATTAGAATTATTGAATGCTAAAATAGAATGGGTCAGAGGTAAATCTGATAAGAAGTTTTTCGTTGCTTCTTATAAAGGAATTGACCTATTATTAAGGATGAATAATTTTCCTGAAGAACCAATGTATACTTTGTTTTGGATAGAAGAAAGTTCAGATTTTGATGATAAACCCGATTCTTGGAAAATAAATTATTAAAGAAGGTTTTGTAGTTCTAGAGCGAGATTTATTCTCGCTCTTTTTTCGTTCAAGTTGTAAAAGAGATCAGTCTTATAAATTCGTTCAGAATTAAGGAAATACTGCAAGACTGACTTTCTACCTTTATTGTAATGTTCTTCAGAACAGATCTTATATTCTTCTCTTATTTGTTTAGAATATTCAATGTAATTTTCTTTTGTAGCAGCAAGAATGGAAAGATCAATATCCAACATAAATTGAGCATCAAAAGAGTTGAGCTTTTTAGATAGTTGATGTGTTTTAGTGGCAATAATAAGGTCATAACAATCAGAAATTAAATTCTGACTAACGTCCATTTTAGCAAGTTGTAATTTTGCCAATTCTGCACTTTGTTCTTCATTATTATTTTTAGATGAGTTATAAATAGAATCGTGATACCAAATTGCAAATTGAATAGTCTTAGGCGAATTTAATAAGTGTTCGTATTGCTTTGTGAGAAGGAGTAAGGACTCAATGTGAATTAAGTTATGATAATATCTATCGGAAGACAAGTAAAGCTTTATTAGTTGATTGTAAAAATCACTTTTAATGTTAGGCAGTTTATTTGTTAACTCATCCCAATTTGTTTTTACAAAGACTAAATTCATAAGAATCAAAATTAAGGTATTCCGTCAAGCCCCCTGAAAACAAAATTTAAAACACCAAAACCCGCTTACTGGCGGGTTTTGTTTTATATAAATGTTTGTTGCTCCCTCTTCCTTGTCGTCATCCGCTGCTGTTTTTTTGTTTTCGAAAGGAGAAAAACAAAATCGCAGCTTCATGTTTTGCGCCCCTGCTAATCGTCGGCTAACATAAATTTTTCAGTCGGGTTTTAGAAAAGATAAACCCTCTTCAAAATCTATCTCACCGCCAAAAGCCAATCCCACGTTAAAGGCCAATTCAATTGGCGTTTTTTGTCGGGCAGCCTTCCTAATGCGCAACGGGTCGCCTTGTCCGCGTATCGGCCTTTTAAAACTACTTAGGGCAGTTTGTAGATTAGAAACTTCATCATAGACCAAGCAGAGAAATTGACTTCATTAAAATGAATCAATTAAAGTAAGTCTGCTTGTTCTTCTTTTTAGAGTTTAAGTTTAGGTAATGGCCAAGCTCTGGCGACTTAAACACTAAAACGAAGAAAGCCAACCATCGGGCGGCAGGGAAAAACAGCCTTGAGCTAAACGGCGTAGATCAGGGGTTGATATTGCGAGCCGCCTGCGAGTTTGTAAGCCACCTGCCAAAAGAAGTCCGCTAGAAAGAGATAAAGGGAGGGAGCGGCATTTTGGGAGTGAGAGAGACTTGAAAGAAGGGCAAAGCCCTGAAGAGAAAGTTGAACGTTGGCTAAACAATTAGCAGGCGAGCCTAACATTAAGCTGCGCTTTTGTTGTCGTCAACAAAAATAGAGCAGCGAATGAGCCGAACGAAGCAAAGCCCATTTTTCTTTTTTAGAAAAAAAGAAAATGAATAGAGAGGGCGAGGGGAATACGTATTTTCCTTGTTGATGTTAAGAAGCTAGTTTTTGAATTTGCTTTTTTGTAATAAAAGCGTCAATCAGTTTAGAGATAACAGATTTATCATCCTCTTCCATATTTTCAACAGCAATAAATTGACGAAGTAATTCAGCGTTGTGAATAGAATTTTTAGCTTTCTCATCTAGTTTTCCGTTGACTAAGAAGTCCATGGAAACTCCAAATACATTAGCTATTCTATTAAGTGTCTCAGCAGTAGGTTGTACATCTTTAGTCTCGTAACGCACTAATTGTGGTAAAGAAATTTGAATTTGTTTAGCAAGTGTAGCCTGAGTTATATTGTTATCCTTCCTGAGTTGTTGCATTCTGCTACCAAGTTTCATAGTCATAAAAGAATTTTTGAACATTAAAGTTATCAGTAAAGATAAGCAAAGAGCTTATTTTGTAATCAAATTGTTAATAAACAATAATGTTGGAATAGCCTAGATGTTATCATTTATGAGTTAATTTGCTCATATAAGATATATTTTAATTTATCAACATGACTCAGAAAAACCTAAAGATCCACAACACTAGATTTATTACATATGCTGATGAGTTATTGAAAGTTGATGTATTAGGTGGAGTAGATACGATTCAAATCGAAAGAATGATTTGTACACTAAGAATCACTTATGAAAACTATCCGCCGATACGAACAACGTTAGATTTATACACCGACAACCAAACGGATAAATTAATTAGAACCCTTTGTGATAAGTGGAACTTGAGATTAACAGAAAGTTCAAAGTCAGTTCATGGAATGATAGCACAATTGGAAAGCTACAAACTCCAACAACTGAAATACCCACAGCAGCAAGAAACAATCTTTGAACTAACAGCAGAAGAGGCAAAAGAAATAAAGGAGTATTTGAGCAATGAAAACCTGATAGCCAACTTACAAAGCGATTTAGAAAAGATGGGAATCATAGGAGAACAAGAAAACGCTTTGATTCTGTTTTTGGCAATGGCTTCGCATCAGTTCAATAATCCTTTTTCCGTATTGTGTTTGGCTAAGAGTGGAATGGGTAAAGGTTATTTACTTCAAAAGCTCTCTGACTGCTTACCAAAACAATCAATTAGTTTTCATACTCAAATGAGTGAGAATGCTTTGTATTACTTTGAAAGCCATCAGATAAATGGCAAAGTATTGTTTATAGAAGATTTAGAGTGGACACAAAAAATGTTGAATCCATTAGCCACTTTACAAACCCAAGGACGCTTAGTAAAAACAAGAGCCACCAAAGACAAAGACGGGATGTTGCATTCAACTTCTTTTGAGATTAAAGGAAAATTGTGCTTTGTTGCTTGCGCTAAACCTGATAAAAACTACGAAGGATTGAGTTTGCCTTTTCTGTGTTTGTCTTTAAATCAAGATTCAAAACAAGATAAATTGGTGATGAATTATCAGAAAAAACTACGAGCAGGCTTAATCAACGAAACAGAAATTGCCCAGGTGCAACGAAAGTTAAAATGTTTGTTAGCTAGTTTAAAGAATGTAAGTATTGTCAACCCTTTTGCTCCGCTAATTGATTTACCAGAAAATCTGCCTTATCCAAGCAAAACCCTTCACTTGCTTTTAAACTTTATTGATGTAATTACTTTTTTTCATCAAGCACAACGAGAGTCGAGAGTTGACACAGAAACTGGAGAAATAAGTTTACTAACGACACCTGAAGACATAGAACTAGCTTTTAGTTTGCTAAAAAGCAGTCTATTCAGAAGAGCAGACGAACTCAGTAGCGCAGCAAGAAAATTTTACGATTGGCTAGAAGCCTTTTTAGAAGAAGCCCAAACCAGTGAATTTACCGCTTTAGACATTAGAAAAGCTAGTAAAATTCACCCCAGAACGTTGAGAAGATACTTGCAAGAATTGACCATTTATCACTATTTACAAATCACAGGAGGGAACAAACACAAAGAAGGATATCGTTACAAAACATCGAATTTGAATGAGTTAAGCGAACTACAAAATGGAATAGAAACAAGTTTAGCCAAGACGATTGAAATAGTAAAAAAGGCACACAGTAGGTCAGTAGGACAAAAGCCACTGTCCAACCCTGCAAGTAAGGCTACGACTAAGAAAACAAGTAGGACGACACAAAATGAAAAAACACTGAGCTAAGATGAATTATCCAACCCAATTTAAAAGCTATTTACAAGGAAAGGACTTTTCAGAAAGTACTCAAACCACTTATGCTAGAAATGTGAATCTCTTTTTCAATCGAACAGAAGTAGAAGAAATACAAACAACTAAAGCAGATATATTAAGCTATTTAGAATATCTGAAAAATACAAGAGGACAGCAAAATCACAGTCGAAAGATTCACCTGCAAGCCTTACAACTTTACTTTACCTGCTTATATCAGAATGAAATTATTGCTAAAAACCCTTGTCTGTTTTTGAAAATTAGAGGAGCAAAACCAAAAACATTACACCGAACATTTACAGCTGAACAACTGAGTCAAATATTTGATAATTATTACACTTATTACATTGAGAATCCAGAGAAATCAACATTAAGCAAACAACGAAATGCAGCGATATTAAGCGTTTTACTTCATCAAGGAACAACGACCAGAGAAATAGACAGTAGTCAAAAAGAAGATCTAGACTTGATCAAAGCAACAATCAAAATAAGAGGAGGAAAGAGAAGTAACGGCAGATCTATTTCATTAAAAGCGGAACAGATTGGATTGCTAATGCATTACATCCAAAACATAAGACCACAATTAATTAATCTCTCTGCCATTGAAAACAACAAACTCTTTCTGCCACTCCCGGAACACCTGAATCAAAAGACGAAAACTGATAACTTGATGAACACTTTTAGAGATTTAACCAAACAAGTAAAAGTCATAGAGCCAAGCTTTACCAACTTTAAACAAAGCAGAGCTTCAGTAATTACCATTTGGCTCAAAATGCTTGGATTAAGAAAAACTCAATATTTAGCAGGACACAGAAGCATTAACAGCACAGAGAATTACTTAGCCAATAACGTTGAAGAATTGACTAACAATATCAAAACTTTACACCCATACGTATGAAAGCAATTGTAACAGAATATAAAACTTGGTTAGATACGTTGGGCTTTTGTCAAGAGTCGGTGTATGAATATCCTCTAAGAATCAAGGAGTTTTTTAGATGGCTAAATGAAAATGGGATTAGTAAAATAACCAACCTAAATCAAAAACACATTACTCAATATCACAAGCATTTAGAGAGCAGAGAAAATCAAAAGAGAAAAGGACTATTGAGCAACACCCACTTAAACAGAAACTTTATAGCAGTAGACAAGCTGTTAGAATTCTTGAATCAAATGGAAATGAAAAATGTTCCGACACCAACGAACTACCGACTTAAAATTGACAAAGACGAAAGAGCCGAAAAGGTAACGGTACTAACAAGCGAGCAAATTAAAACACTGATCAATAACATTAAAAAGACTTATCCAACTCATTTAAGTTATCGAGACAGAGAAGCAAAACATTACCAACTCAAACTCATTTTTGCACTCTATTATGGGTGTGGATTGAGGCGAAGTGAAGGTTATAATTTGAGAATAGATGATATTGATTTTGAAAGGAAAGAAGTCTTTGTTGTGAAAGGAAAGAATTACAAAGACCGCTTAGTTCCAATGAGTGAAGGGGCTTACAGAGATTTACAAGACTACATCTACAACTTTAGATCACAATTAAAACTCAAACATAATCGGCTGTTTATTCATACTTCAGGTTGTTTATTAAGAAGCCTTTACCGTTTACAAGAAACTGCAGCAATACAACCTGAGAAGAAATTGACGCTTCATAGTTTGCGACATTCCATTGCAACTCATTTGCTTCAAAACGGAATGGACATTGAAAATATTAGTTTGTTTTTAGGACATAGCAGCTTGGAAACCACTCAGATTTATACCCATATCGTTGACCATAATCATTTAACTTTACAAGCGAATCAGAATGCAAATTAAATTGACAAAACAACAAAAGATTAAAGTTGACTCTCCGATTAAGTTGTATGAAATCATGCAAAAAATTCTATTGCGAGAAAGTGAAACCGACCGCAATAAAGAACACCTTTGGACGATTAGTTTAGATAACGCCAGTCGCATTCTGAACATCGAAATGGTTAGTATGGGAACAGTGAATCAAACTATTGTTGAACCAATGGAAGTCTTTAGTATTCCGTTGCAAAAGAGAGCTGTTCAATTAATTATTGTTCACAATCACCCAAGTGGGGAACTCAAACCAAGTGAATCAGATAAAGACATTACCGACCGATTAATTCAAGTCGGAAGAATCACCAACGTTACTTTAATTGACCATCTGATTATTAGCGAAGAAAACTATTACAGTTTTAACGACAATGATTTGATCGAAGAACTGGGAATGAGTTTAAAGTATGTTCCACCTTTTATAATTAAACAGCGATATGAAAAGGCTGCAAAGGAATTGGGAGAAAAAGGAAAAGCAGAAGATATTGCAAGAATCCTTAAAAAAGATGGGCATCCAATTGAATACATTTCAAAAATTACAGGAATATCGAAAAGCGTAATTGCCAAGCTAAAACCTTAAAAATTATCTAAAAAAAAACTCTTAAAATAAGTAATTTGCGAACTATCTAATGGGCTGTAGAAAACTAACATATCATTCTAAAAATTCTGGTTTAAAGCTGGTACATTCTAAAAATGGTGTGACCTCAAAAAATAGTGCTAAAAATGTACGTAGAGCATTAGAGTACCGTATTCATGATGCTAGTATTGGAAGGTTCTTAAGTAGAGATCCGTTGGCTTCGGAATTTGCATATAATTCTCCATATGTTTTTAGTGAGAATAGGGTAATTGATGGCGTTGAGTTGGAAGGGTTAGAAATAGTTCAAGTTACTCAAATGAAAGATAAAGTGTCGGGTATAAAGAGAGTCATTTCGAAAGAAGTTAAATTTGGAACACAAAGATCTGTAATGTTAATACACAATATTCCTGCTGTGTTAAATCAGGAAACCTCAAGGCTTATAGGTATTGATGATACGCCTTATACCGAAGTAATTGGGTTTAGGAAACCAACTAAAATAGATCGTAAGCCTTTGAGAACGATGCAGCTGATAGCTCCAAAATCTGCACCGAAGGGAGTTGAAGATATTACGCCTCCAATTATAAATGGCGGCGGTGGTGGTGACCCTCTATTAGATGAAGATTTTCTATCTTCTATGGAATCCCCAATCGTTGGAACTGGAGCCCTATCTTTAGATGCTCCTCCTATACTGGATGAATTTATTAAAAGAGCTAATAATACGGACGGATTAGAATCTATTTCTATTAATGTTCAAATTGGTAATACTGCTACTGTAGATTCAAAACAAGTAGGCTCTTTAAGGAGTGATATTGGATATAATAACACTTCTAACTATTTAATCAGTAATGGTTTAAATAAAAATATAAAAATCAAAAAAGGGGTAGTAGGCCCTGTTCCTGAAGGAGGTACTACTAAAAATTCGAAGACTGCATTTTCAATTGACATAGATTAAAGTGAATAGAACTTATAATTTTTTGGTATAAATATTGCCTAAATAATATTATGAAAAAAATAATCATTTTCTTTAGTATACTTTGTTTATCTATTGGCTCTTATGCACAGCTTGATCTAAGTAAATTTTTGAATGACGTTCCTGAATTGGAAGTTCATTTTAAACTTACTTATAGTGAATTAGATACTATGGACCTTTCAAAATGTCTAACTATTTCCGAAGGCGAGATTAAGTCTATAATGGGGGATTTTAGAGCTATTAAACTTCAAGTAGAGGATTCTGGGAAATATTATCTATTTAATAAATTAAGCCTTGATTCAACAATTGGGTTTTTACTTATAACGGAATGGGGTGCTGGAGTAACAGGCTTGAGGTCTAGAGATTTGTCCATTTTTGTTGAAGACAAATCGGATTCGCACGAAGAATATTATTACTTTTTTAATACTAGTTTAGTTAATGTTCTTCGCTATGATAATATAGTTTATGTAAAAAGTGTTAAAGTTAACAGTATAGAAGATATAGAAGTTACTTCTGGTTATTTAAAGGATGATAGTGGAATGAAATTTCACGAAAGTGAAGTTAAAAATTTTGAATATCGAGATGGGATATTTACTTATAGGTAAAAAGGTATTCCGTCAAGCCCCCTGAAAACAAAATTTAAAACACCAATCCCAACAACAGAAAAAGTTGTTGGGATTGTTTTAGAAAGATAAAAAGTTAGAATTAATTATATATAAGATAATGAGAAAGATAAGTGGGTTGTTTATTGTGATATTAATGGGTCTATGGAGCTGTGAAAAAGATCAAGCATTAACCCCAAATCCGAGTTTTATAGACAATCAAGTAGCAAGTTTTACGGCAGATTTAAACGGCGTAAATTTTAGTGCGGGAAGCCCCGTCGCTGTTTTTGATAATGGGGCTATTGTAATCGGTGGGAATAATAGTTTAGGAGCAAACCTGTCATTAAGCATGCCGGGTCAAAATCAAGGAATATATAGTTTGGATGCCTCGGGAGCAACGTTCATTCAATATCAAAAAGATGTACAAGACCCACAAGGTCTTCTATCAAGTTTTTTTTCAGCCACGCCAATAGGAACAATTCATATCACCGAAATAAATACAGCGCAACAAACGATCTCAGGGATATTTAGTGGACGAATCGATCGCTCACCACTTCTCACCTCGAATCAATCAGACTCCATAATAGTGACGAATGGGGAATTTAATTATGTGCCTTATTCACATTCAACAGTAGGGGCAAACGATCAAGGATTTTTTAAGTTAGAAGCAGATGCAGTGCTAATTAATATGTCTACCGGAGCAAGTCATCTTCTTGATGGAGTAGTAAATTCAGATACATATCAATATTTCAATTTTAGTTCAGCAACGGCGAATTTTAATGAAAGCATCGCGATAGAGTTAGATGATAGTCGTCATGTAGTAGGAATGACGACGTATTTTAGAAAAGAACATTCAGACCCCTTAAGCGGTATATCAGCAGATAGTCTAGCAACTTCGTTCTATAGTGTAGGAGGCTTGGGAAATTTAGTAGATTATGATTCACAATCAGGTAGTGTAACGATAACGAAGATAGAAACGGTGAATGGTCAGCAGCGAACAAGCGGCACTTTTAATTTTGTAGGAGAATCGTCAAGTGGGACGCAAATAAGCATAACAAATGGAAGCTTTGAGTGTGTTAAGCGATAAGCAGATTGAAAGATAGCATTAATAGACAGGAAGTAAGGTATTCCGTCAAGTCCCCTGAGAACAAAATTTAAAACACCAAAAGCCACCGTCGTAAACGAACGGTGGTTTTGTTTTATATAAATGTTTGTTGCCCCCTCTTCCTTGTCGCCATTCGCTGCTTTTATTGCTTGGGCTAAGCGCATTCCAAGTAATTCCACAACAAATGGGTACGAATATTCGTTACGGTGCTGAATTTTAGTAATTTATTGATTGGCTGAAAAAAAAGTATTTGTCAGCATGTAAATCGTAAATAAATTTTAGAAAATTGACTGAGCCGATTGCCGAAATGAAATGATCGGCTTACTGAATTTTAGTTTGGTCACTTTTGGGTGGTCATGATCGGTATTTTTCTATATGATCAGGTAACATCCATCAAAACTCTGGTTGGCTTTAATTCTTTCTTTTCTGGCAAGGGCAATCTGTTCTTTGAATTGGTATTTATCAGGTGTTTTCCCATTCAAGACTTCCATCGGCGTATAACCAAAATGATCAACTGGATAACGTTCATCATTAAAATAGATTACAAATCGATCTAAGCTTTTGTGGTGTTCTAATTTATTAGGAGAAATTTTTTTTCTTAGAAACTCTGTTTTGTAAATGGCATGTGTACTTTCTGACATAGAATTAGAAAAAGAAAAATCATCCGTTTGAGCAGTAATTTTTCTCACAATAGGAGGAGATTGTATACGATCAATCCAGTCCAAAAGAAAACCTTTGTTTTCAGAACCACCATCCGAAAGAATATTAATGTCCTCTGTTAATTCATATAGTCCATACTTTTCGAAAGTATCTCTAAGGAGATTACGAATAAACTCACTTCCCGCTTTACCATCGGTAGAAGCATGATTGAGAATGGCTTTAGAATAGTTGTCTTTGATAAAAGCCACTTTTTGCATACCATCATTCAGAGTTGGTACTTTGGTAATATCGACATGTAGCCACTCAAAAATTCTAGTAGCTTTTAGCCCAACCTTACGAGGAAGTTTAGGATACTTCGGTTTTTTATAACCATGAGCCTTGGCATACCCATAAAAGGTAGATAACGCACAAGCAATTACTGAGTTTCTCATACACTCATAATAAATAGAAGCCATCGTTCTACCATAGTTATCAGGATGAAAAACAGCCGCCTCAATGGTATTACTTTCTCTAATGGTCAATTGATTTGGATGTATCTTAAAACATTTCTTTAATGTGCTTAGTTTACAAACAATTCTTCTTTTTTGTGAATAGTACCAATCTTTAGAAATACCAAAATACTGACAGATCTGTTTTACTTTCAGGTCAGTTCGGGTTCTCATAAAGTCAACAGAGGATACCATAGATTCAGCATGCTTTCTGATCAAATTTTTAGACTGCTGAACCTCTTGAATGATATTTAAGAAACCCTGCCTAGCCTGAACCATGAAGACCATAGATTTAAAAAGGAAAGAATTAGAGTAAACCTCTTTAATTTGATCAAATTGACCAATGTATTTTTCAGCCCAATCAAAACCATAACAGTTTTGGTGAGCAAAGTCATTCCAATAAACACGAGTGGTTTTAGGAATTTGTTGGATCTGCTCATGATCTAACATATCACTCTTATAAAGCAGAATAATCATTGGGTGGTATTTTCGTTTGTAGCTCATCAAGAAAAAGGCCACGAAACTAACTTTATTTATAGAATACGCTCCAAGACTCACAA
>JAESST010000161.1 GCA_016763995.1 Flavobacteriales bacterium
GAATTACTCCCTGTAGCATTGTCATTGTTTGCATTTGATAATATGACAGATCCATTCAATGAAATAGCTTTTCTTGTTCCATTCGGTGTTAATGTGCCTGTACTTGTTCCAAACATCCACATGTTATAACTCCTATGGGAGGTTCCCCAATTCCCATTAATCCTTCCTGTTGAAGTTAAGCCCCAATCAAAATAAGTATTCTCATTACCCCATGGAACAATTACACTAAAGATATCCGAACCAGACATATTCTCAAACAACAAAGAGTTGTTCTGATCTAAATCTGATTGACTAACTACATAAACCCACAAATCATTATAAGTACTGGCTCCAAATATCCCACTGGTAATCTGTAGATATTCACTATTGCTACTGGTAAAATCCAGAGTCGGATTAAAATTCAATTGATTGGTCAACAAATCAGGACCATTGGCTGGTACACTTACATTGTTTCCATTGGATGATTGATCATTCCATGCAGTTATCGGAGTAGCCCCAGTAATACCTGCATCAGCTTTTAACCACAATTGAAGATTTGAAGATACATTACCAGGAGTCTGAGCGTCAACTGAAACGAAATTTAAAAGCCCTAAAATATAAAATATTACCCTTTTCATTCCAACAATTACTATTACGACCAAATTACTAATAGGGTTAAAAAAAAACCAATTCGTAAACAATATTTCTTACTTAATTAAATTATTTAAGAAGGCAAAAAAATACACCCCCTTTCTTACAATGATTTCTCTGATTAGGTTCATATGAACTTATATGAGATGTATGAAAGAGCTAAATCATTGATTCTAAAATATTACTATCCTGATCTCCTACTCCAATTAGCTGATTACAAGACGATATCTCAACACATGAATTTATTTGATTCGACCACATAAAATACATCTCTTACCAGTTCAAACAATTGATTGATTGCTCAAACTGCAGCTACCAAGCTACCATCACAATTTAACCATTAATAACTAACTAAAGTATTACTACTTAATGTATTCGAACACTAAATAGATACAGATACACCTTATGAAGTAAAATAAACTAGAAGTAATTTGTAGTATTTATTACTTAACATGGGTTCCCATTGTTCTTCATATCATTAAACTACCCCATAAAAAGAGTAAGTACCTAAAATTTCTCAGATGTTTATATTTGAATCCTATGTAGTTACTACGTAAATTTATGTTCACATTCCTAAAATCAAAGAAATGAAGCTTGACTCAGTTTTTTTTGAAGATGATACCATCTTCCATTATACAAAAATAGATACAGCAGTTAACTTTATTTTACCAAAAGAAGAGTTGCTTATTAGAAGAAGGTATTTACAGAGAGATCCTGTGGAAAAACATTTCTCCAATCCTCCTTACATCGGACGAGAATTAGATTTTAATATTTTAATGAGTATTGATAAAATACCTAATGAAATAACAAAAAAAATTATGAGTAAAATCAATCAAATTTCTTTCTGCCAAAATGGGTTTTACGAAAAAAACAAATACATTGACGAAGACTCGTTAGATGGAGCGGGGTTTGCCAAACAAAGAATGTGGGCAACTTATGGTGCTGAATACTCAGGGATTTGCTTCGCCCTTTCTAAAGAAAAACTATTGAAGGAACTTGAATCAAAGATTCCTCAAAACTCCATACATTGCGATAATGTCAATTATCAACTTAATAAAGACTTAAGTAAACACATACCCAACATTGCCAATTATCAACCTATTGAAAAAATAAGAAAGAATTTCTTGCAGCTACCGGGCAGAGACTATTTATTAAAAGTTTTGATTATCGTGATGAAAATGAATACCGAATATGTATTTCAGTTGAAAAGGAGGAATTCTATCTTTCTATAAAAAATTGCCTTATTGGTATTTTTTATGGCTTTAATTACTCTCACGAAACTAAATCAAAGGAACTAATGCATGAATACGTCAAAGAATATGCAAAAAACAAGTCAATCCCTTTCGAAGGAATATTCTTTACAGATGAAGGGACAAATAATATCAATTCTTAAACCGGGTCAACATCTACCACTACTCGAATAGACTTGTACAAATCATGTACAGCAAATTCTTGTAGAACTGCTCTCAACACCTCTTTGCTTTTCTTAATAGAAGCTTCTTTTTCAATTTTAAAGAGAATGTTTTGATGGTAGAAATTCCTAATTCTTGCAATCCCCGGAGCTTCAGGTCCAAGAATACGTTTTCCAAACTGATGTTTTAGTTTTTTTCCCAAATGCTGAGCACCATCCTCTAGCTTTCTCTCATCTCTGTGTTTTAAAGTCAGTTGAATTAATCGATAAAATGGTGGGTACTGAAAATTTCTACGATCAATAACTTCATTTTTATACATTCCTTCGAAATCACTATCGATCACTTGTCGAATAACCTGGTGTTCCGGGTTAAAAGTTTGAATTAGCACCTGCCCTCTTCTCCCTTTCCTTCCAGCTCTTCCGGCAACTTGGGACATCAGTTGATAAGATCTTTCAAAAGCCCTAAAATCAGGAAAATTGAGCATATTGTCCGCATTTAGGACACCTACCATTCCCACATTTTCAAAATCTAAGCCTTTGGTCACCATTTGCGTCCCAACCAAAATATCTATCTCTTTTTCTTCAAAGGCAGTTATGATTTGATGATAGGCTTTTTTCGCCCTCGTTGTGTCCAAATCCATACGAGCCGTCTTGGCATTGGGTAGAAAAATCGCCAGCTCCTCTTCTATCTTCTCTGTTCCAAAGCCCTTTACTTGCAAATTAGTGTCTCCACATGAAGGGCAAGCTGAAGGTAATTGAGTATGATAGCCACAGTAATGGCAATTCAATTCTCGTTTGTATTTATGATAGGTCAGACTAACATCACAATTTACACACTGCGGCGCATTACCACATGTGTCGCACATCATAACAGGAGAATAACCTCTTCTATTTTGAAAAAGTATAATTTGCTTTCCACTTTCTAAATTCTCTTCCATCATCTTCAACAATTCAGGAGTAAAATGAGAATTCATCTTCTTCTTTTTAGTGGCATCTTTTACATCAGCACATAAAATTTCAGGTAATTGCATGTTCCCATGTCGCTTTGTTAGCTTTACAAGACCATACTTCCCTTCTCTTGCATTCGTATAGCTTTCTACTGAAGGAGTTGCTGAACCGAGCAATACTTTTGCTCCTTGTATACTAGCAAGAACCATAGACGCATCTCTTGCTTGATATCTAGGAGAGGGATCATATTGTTTAAAAGTGTTTTCATGTTCCTCATCCACAATCACAAGCCCTAATTGGGAGAATGGTAAAAATAAAGCTGAACGTGCACCTAATATGATTTGAAAATCTTCAAAGTGGCCAGGATTAAACTTTAGTACATTATTCCAAACTTCCACACGCTCATTTTCATTAAAGCGAGAATGAAAAACTCCTACCTTCTCACCAAAAATAGCTTGTAGACGTCTTACTATTTGAGTAGTCAAGGCAATTTCAGGTAATAAATACAGGACTTGTTTCTTTTCATTGATTGCCTCTTGAATCAATTTAATGTAGATTTCTGTTTTACCTGAAGAAGTCACACCATGCAACAATACTGTTGATTTCGTCTTAAAGTATGCTTTAATCTCTTCGTATGCCTTTTGTTGATATTCGTTCAATACTTTTTCTCTAGAAGTAGCTTCTTGTGTCACTAAGCGTCCTGCTTCAACTTTGTATAGCTCAAAAATTTCTTTTGTTACCAACTGATTCAATAAAGAAGAACTTGCATTCAACACCTTCTGTAGTTCTAATTTTTTCACCTCATTACTTGAAGCAGTATATCGTTTGCTCATTTGGATAAAGGTCATCAGCATTTCTAATTGACGTGGTGCTTTACCCAAATCGTCAAAAATTTGCTTTAAATTTTCCTCCTTGTTTGCAATCTCTGTTAAGCGAACATAATCTACCATCTTAGGTTTATAGCGTTGCTTAATCTCCTCCTCTACCATCACTGCCTTTTTTTCGATCAGTGATTTTATTTTAGATTGAACGTACTTGATATTTAGAATCTGTGAAATCTCACTTAGCTCTAATACATTTCGAACCTCTAAAGCCTCTACTACTAGATACTCATCATCGGTCAGACCTTCTACTGACTTTTCATAATCAGGGTGCAATAAAACTCTAGTTTCACTAGCAAGTTTTAAACCTCCTGGCAAAGCAGTCACCATTACTTCTCCAATGGTAGCCATGTAATAATCTGCCAACCAATTCCAAAATATTAATTGCTTTTGATGTAAAATTGCTTGTTCATCTAAGATTGCCTCAATATATTTTGCTTGATATGCCTTAGGTGGAGTAGAGTGAATTTCAGCAACTATTGTTGAGTATTGCTTTTTCCCCTTCCCAAATTGCACAATCACCCGTTGACCTATTAGAATGTCGTCATTCCACTCATGTGGGACACGATAAGTAAAGGTATTCGGCAGTGCTAAGGGTAAAATTACCTCCACAAACTTGGTCTCCCTTACACTCATATGGCCTGAGGCTTTAATTTTACCAAATTTTCAACTTGATTCATTGTTTCAAAGATATTGAAAGCTGCATGAATGAAATAACACAAAAAGAGATTTATTTTAAGCCAATACTTCTGCCAATTTCAAATCACTTAAGATCATTCTATCTTATGCTCTAACAATACCTAACTCCATTCCATAATGCAATGCAGTTCCCACCATGACACAAGCATTCATTCTGGGAGCATTTCCACCTAAGGAGAACCCAGCTACTCTCTTCATTTCCCCTTTTATTATAGGTATAGAAAGATATGTATGAATCAAATCAAAAAAGCGGTCAAAGGAATTCCCTCGATCGCTTTTCACTTACACTATCTCAATAGCTACTTGACCACATTCCTAAAAATTCCACCAGTAATCTTAGTGCTATCCTTCATAGTCACGTCAAAAGTCCCTGTAACTCCTGATATGGTATCTAATATAGAAACCGTGACCGTTCCATAGGCAACGTTATTAACACCATTAGCAGTTGAGAAATACTGCACGAAAGCAGAATTTGGAGTCGCTAAATCACTCACTGTAAAAGTTCCTGCAGAAAGCGAGTAAATATCTAATTCTACTTGTTCATGACTAGTACCTGAACCTTGCTCCCAAAACACTCTCACTTTATTACTCGCGCTTTTAACCGTCAATACTGCAGATCCACTTTTCTCGATTCCTCCATAATTCATACAGAAACCATCTCCTCCATTACAAGCAGTAGTTGTTGATGCCGCTGGTGTTAACACTGGAAAATCTTTGTCATCATCACTACAAGAGGAAAAACTCAAGCCTACAAAAAGGGAAAAGGTCAATCCCCATATTAATGTTATCTTTTTCATAATATTTGATTTATTTAA
>JAESST010000162.1 GCA_016763995.1 Flavobacteriales bacterium
TACTATTTTGTCCTATTGTGCACTTTGATAAACTCAATGGAGTCCGAAGTTGAAATGGGCAATATAAAGACTAATTCATTTGTTAATAAGCTGTTGAAATCATTTAGCAATTTTATTCTGAATTTCAGACAGTTCCTTTTACATTTGAGAGGACAAAACACTATAAGACTAATGAACAGATAATTAATCCCACATGTATAAGTGCTGTCAGTAATTAAAAAAAGAATGAAAACAAGTTTCGCGTAAATGACCGTTCTAGGATCAACTCCAAAGATTTTAGGTGAAAAAAATGAGAATATAATCGAACATCAAACTATAAATTAATGTCTATAAAAAGTAGTATTCCAATTCTAGTGGTAGCTTATAACAGACCAAATTCACTATTACGACTCCTTAAATCACTTTCACAAGCAATTTTCGAATCCGATTCTATAGAATTGATCATAAGCATAGACAAGTCTGATACCATAGTCACCGAAACTGTGGCTCAAAATTTTCACTGGCCTCACGGAACAAAGGAAATTATTGCATCCTCTGATCACCTTGGTCTTAAAAATCACTTGTTGAAATGTGGAAGTCTTCTAAAAAAATATGAAGAAATCATAGTTCTTGAAGACGATTTAATAGTTTCACCCTATTTCTACTACTATAGCATTCAGGCTTGTAAATACTATAAGAACGATCCAAATATCGCATCTATTTCATTACATTCTCCCAGAATTAATGAATTCACTAGAAAGCCATTTCATCCAATTACAAATGGCGATGATGTGTATTTCATGCAGGTTCCAAGCTCTTGCGGACAAATTTGGTTCAAGAGAATCTGGTCTGATTTCGAATTTTTTTTACTGTCAGAAAAAGTCGAGATTAAAAATACAGATAGGTTACCGCTTAAAGTCAAAAATGGCTGGGGCGAGAATACTTGGAAAAAATTCTTCTTTAAGTTTTCTGTTATAAACGGGCTGTACACTTTGTTTCCTAGAGAATCATATTCTTCAAATACAGGAGATCCGGGGACACATTTTAACCAGTCAACGCAAAATTTCCAGACAAATCTCATTCTCGGAAAGAGGTCGCTTAATTTCTCAACATTTTCGAATTCAACTTTTAAGTATGACCATCACCTAGAGTTAATTCCTGAGTCAATGAAATTATTAAACCCTGCACTTGTCCCTTACGATTTTGAAACTGATTTGCTTGGTCTAAAAGAACGAAATGTTATTAAAAGCCCTTATCTGCTTTCTTCAAAACCATGCAAAAACCCTACACTTAGCTATGGAGCAAATCTTTTTATTCCTGAACTAAATATTGCATTTAATATAGAAGGTGATGATTATTCACTGGGATTATTAAGTGATTTCGAGTTAGAGCAATGATCATTAACCTATATACAACATTCTGCTGGCACTCCTCTCAAGAACGAAACCTTGAGTACCTCTATTGCTTACAACAGAACATTCAAAATAAACATCTAAATAATGTTTTTGTACTTAGCGAAAAGGAAATGGACCTTTCTTGGAACTCTAAGTTATCGTTAATTAGAACAGAGCATAGACCAACATTTGCAGATTTGTTCTCTAT
The DNA here is from genome assembly GCA_016763995.1 of Flavobacteriales bacterium. GTDB lineage: Bacteria > Bacteroidota > Bacteroidia > Flavobacteriales_E > Vicingaceae > NORP294. Next base: position 1,582 of record JAESST010000162.1, read on the forward strand.
GGCAAATGACATTCATATGTCCGGAATTAACATCGTGTGTAATTCAGACATATTCTTTACGGAATTTTATATTCAAAGAATAGTATCAAACATTAAATTAGGTGAAATGTACGCATTATCCCGATGGGATATCTTTTCCGATGGTCGAGTCCGGCATCATGACAATCAACATTCGCAAGACTCATGGATATACCTCAATAGATACATTGATTGTTCGAACCTAGAATTTATGCCGGGTAAAGCCGGCTGCGACAATCGTCTTGCATTTGAACTTAGACTCCAGAATTTTAGGCTTCTTAACCCTTCCAAGAGAATTAGATCCTTTCATTATCACCTGAGTCAAATTAGAGACTATAAGCGCTGTCCTTCTGATACAGTAGCCCCTCCATATTTATTTATACCTTCATCATAATAGATTACAAGCATATTAGTACAGGCTTGTAGTTAATGACATCCATTTCAAAAATGCTATGTGACTTTTGATACTTATTCAAGCTTATCTTTATCTTTATAAAAAAAACTGCGAACAAAATTCGTTTGCATTAACATCTCTTGATTTTTACTTATGTAATCAATTTTTAAATCACAAAACATGGAAAATAAACTATTCTTAGGGTTTGGAATAATAACTATGCTAAGTGGAGTGTACTTTATAGTTCAAGAACAATATTTAGAAGGGATCTGTGGCGCATCTGTTGGAGCTTGGTTAGTCTATCTTAATATAAAGCAAATCAAAGGCAAAAAGGAAGAATAAGGCCTTCATTCGTCTGATCAGGCTTGCATTCCATAATTTAGATATCAAAACTGTAAAGCAGGTTCTTCGTAAAGTAAATTCCGTAAAAATTATTAATGAGTTATCTTCTTAATTTGACATTTGAATCTGTAGAAAGAATAGCCTAAAACATCTTAATTTTAAATCTTAGAATTTTAGGCTTGCGAACAATTAAATCTTCTTTCCTTATTACATTGATTTGTCTGAGCCTTTCAGGGTTAGCTCAATCTGATTTCTTCAATAATACAGCAGTAAATGTTGGGTTTCATCAAGGTGCATTATTACCTGAATATCAATTCATCAATTACTTAAGTCAAGATTACACTCGCTCTTTTGACCTCAGCTTTGTGAAAGAAACGACGGGAAACAACAGCTGGGAACAGATCTACAACTACCCTTCTTTTGGTTTTTCATTCTTCTACTCTACCTTAGGGAATGATGATGTTTTTGGACAAGAATATGCGTTTACTCCTTTTTTTAGAATTAACCTTTTGAATCGCCCCAAGTTTAAGATCTATAATCAAACAGGTTTAGGTTTCGGGTATGTGACGAAAAAATTTGATCTAGTAGATAACTATCAAAACGTTGCGGTAGGCTCTCATGGCAATTTTCATTTTAATGTACGCATTGGAACAAAGATTCAGTTGTTTCAAAATGCTAGTTTGTTAGCGGGAGTTTCTCTTGATCATTTTTCCAATGCAAATACAAGCGAACCGAACCTTGGCTTGAACTATTTAAGTTACTTTTTTGGACTAGAGATTCCATTAGGCAAAAAGGATGAACTTCTTAAAAATGAACTTCCGCCCAAAGAAAAAGTAATTCAAAATGAATTGATTTATAGTTTTGGTGGAAAGCATTCTCGCTCACTTTCTTCTAAATACTATTTCACTTCTTCCTTATCGTTTGAGAAAAGAAAATCTTTTTTTAGAGCCTTACACTTAGGTATTGGAGCCGACTTATTTTATGATACTTCCATAAAAAATCAACTTGAAGGCAACAGTGAAACCTTCAAATCATATTATAAGTTTCAAACTGGATTACACATTTCGCAAAGCATTATTTACGATAAATTTAGCTTTACTTTACAAGAAGGAATTTACCTCGGCTTAACAGAAAGAGTTGAAAAATATGTGATGTACAATCGTGGAATTATTAAATATTGGGTAACTGATCAGTTCTCTGTGCGCTTAAGCATGAAGTCGCACTTACATATTTTAGATTACCCCGAAATTGGAATTGGAATAAAACTATAAGCATGAAAAAGCCTACTTTTTGTTTATTCGTCACTATCCTATTTTTCTTCTCCTGTTCTAAGGATAACGAGAAAGAAGTTCGTATTTTGAATAACTTAGGAGTATTTCACGAAGTAACGTTAAACAGTGCCTTTGAAGTGATATTAATCCAAGATTCTATTAATTTTATTGAAATAGTTACCGTTGAATCACTAAAAAAAGACATAGAAGTAAAACTGGTAAACGAAGTACTTTCGATCGTCAACAATAAAAAATTCAAATGGACTAATCCGGAGAACAACATTCCCACCTTATACATTCATTGCGCAGAATTCAAGAAAATTAATGCCAATGAAAGTTGCAACTTCACTACTCCGACACCTATAACCAGCAAGGAGTTTGGTATTGTTTTAAAAGATAAAGCCAATTACGCCGACCTTCAAATAAATTGCGATGTATTTTTTTATTGGAATAACTTTCCAACTGGGGGAAAATTAACTTTGTCTGGCACTACCAAAGAATTGAAAATATGGAATACAGCTATCATGTCGGTTGATGCAAAAAACCTAGTTGCTGAATACGCCTTGATAGAAAACGAATCCAAAGGTATTTGTGAAGTAAATGTTACGAATAAACTGGAATATAAAATAACAGGGAAAGGGGATATTCACTTATATGGAAACCCTCCTGAGATTATTCAAAATGAAGTTAGCTCAACAGGTAAACTAATTCAATTTTAAGCCATATTTTACCCAGATGAACGAGAACATCAAAAATCTATTATTAGACATTAGGTTTTATCTCTTGCTGTTTTTTGTATTACGATTGTATGGCATAACAGACGCGCCTCTTGAATCAAGTCATAGTTGGAGGCAATGCATTACCAATACGATTGCAAGGAATTTCTCTGAAATGGGATTAGATTTGATGCACCCAAGAGTTGATTTAGGTGGTGAAAAAACTGGCATCCTTGGTTCCGAATTCCCTTTGTTAAATGCCCTTATTTACCTCGGGCACTCCATCTTTGGTTTTCAGCACTGGTATGGTCGACTAATTAATCTATTGGTATCTACTACAGGTTTATACTTCTTCTATCAACTAATAAGAAACTTGTATACAAAGAAACTAGCTTTTCACTCTACCCTACTCTTAACACTATCTGTTTGGTTCATGTTTTCTCGAAAAATAATGCCCGATACCTTTAGTGTGTCTTTAGTTATTATAGGGCTATACTTTGCTTACGCCTACTTGAAAAAAGGAAATTGGAAAAATCTATTACTATACTTTCTTTTCTGCACACTAGGAATATTATGCAAAATTCCTGCATTGAGTATTTTCAGTGTCATTGTATCTGTTCTCTTCATCAAAAATATTAATTTCAAGAGGAAGTGGAACCTTTTGATACTCGGAGCTATCAGCATATTAATTATCTCTGCTTGGTACTTTTTATGGGTACCTCATTTAGTAAGTACCTACCACTATCAACTATACATATCAAAAGGACTCCTTGAAGGTATTCAAGAGATTAAACCACTATTTGGAAGGTTTTTAAAACGATTCTACTTCGACGCATTCCATTCCTTTGTCGCCTTTGCTTGCTTTCTAGGGGGAATCATATTCTTATTAAAAAACAAGCAATCAATTTTATTAAAATGTTTGGGAATCATTACAACTATTTTTATTCTATTCATTTGCAAAACAGGAAATGTATTCCCTTTACACAGCTATTATATTATTCCTTTTGTACCAGTTATGGCCTTAGTTGCTGGGTACTTTTTAACACAAATCCCAATAAAAATTCAATATGTTTTATTAGCCATCATTGCGATTGAGTCTATCGCTAATCAACATCATGATTTAAGAATAAAAGAAAGAAACCGTGTACTTACAGAATTGGAAGATAAGGTAGACCAGTTTATACCTAAAGATGATTTAATCATTACTTCCGGTGGAAGAGCTCCTCAGAATATGTATTTTGCTCATCGGAAAGGCTGGGTAGCTTTTGACCATAATGTGATGAGAAAAAAGTTTACAGATTCTTTAGCAAATATTGGAGCAAAATATTTATTGATAAAAAAGA
>JAESST010000163.1 GCA_016763995.1 Flavobacteriales bacterium
CAAGAACCGGTTGAATTACCCATGAACAGTTCAAGTTATTCTGATAGTTATTGGAATTGCTTCCATCGTTAATGTTTCCATTAAGTGATGTTAATTGAAGGTTGGTAAAACATTGATTGGATGAAGAATTGTAATTTATTTCCCAACCCGTTTCGTTAACTGCTTGGTCAGAATTAAATTCAACAAATACGCTTCCTCCACTTGAGTTAAGTGCTAGAGGAAGTGTTGAGCCACTATAAGTTCCCAATACAGGAGCATTATTGTTAGCTCCATCATAAATAGTAACAAAATCAAAGCCTGTTTCTGTATCAAACTGGGTGAAACTTAAATTTATTATTGTTGCACCTAACGGTTGAATCAACCAAGAACAATTTAAGTTGTCAGTATAATCCGAGCTTGCGCCACTACCATCATCAAATATTCCAGAAGAAGCGGTTAATGTAGTTGTTCCGCCACAGGTTGGTGCTGGAACAATTTGATAAAGAGCTCTCCAGCCATTTGCTGTAATAGAGCCATCCGATTTGAAAGAAACTAACATGTCTCCACCAGTTGAAAGAATTGCGGCAGGAATAGTGTTTCCTGAATAAGTTCCTAAGATTGGATCACTTGTTGAAATTCCATCGTATATGGTTAGTGTATCGAATCCTGATTCAGTATTGAATCGACTAAATGTTAATCTAACTAACATATTTGGAGTTGTAGTTTGAATTAGCCACTCGCAATCTGTGTTGTCAAGATAATTTGTGCCATTTTGAGATCCATCTGTAAAGTCTCCATTATTCGCAGTTATCACTGTGTTGGGTTGGCAATAATCAACATATGATACAAAGTTAGCATCCCATCCTTGTCCTCTTCCAAAGTCATCAGTAGTGAACTCTATGAACATACTACCGCTGTAGGCCACTATGGTATTGCCTATATTATTTCCGTTATAGGTGGCTAATAAAGTTCCCGTATTGTTAATTCCATCATAAACACGCACTCTATCATTAAAGAAAGATAGAGCCATGCTAGTCATATTTAATTCAATTCTACGAGGGCTGGTCGAAGGTTGAATTAGCCAAGAACAATTTAAGTTATTGTCATAATTTGCAGTACCACTGCCATCTGAGAAAGTTCCTGCAGCGCTTGTGATAGAAGTAGTTCCTGTACAGGTTTGGGCGTTAGAAAAAACAGGAAATACGAATAGAATAATAAGTAGAGTAATTATCTTTATAAATGAGGTAAAAGCTTTCATAATCGGACAGTTTTGCTAAATAAAAGAATAAATATAATCATTGATTAGATTTATCCAATAAGTTAATGATAGATAGAGATGTTATCTAGTCCGAAAAAGCCTTACACCAATGGAAAAATTATGAGTAAATAATCAGGGAAAGGATGTTTTGATTGGGATCAATTAGCTCATACATTGGCATTTAGATTGTAAGTTGTTGCAGAGGTAGAAAACGGTGAATTATCAATACATGGAGTTTTCGTGAATATGGAATTTAAGCTCGCTATTCCTCCATTTTAATCAAATCTTACTATTTTCCTACGTTCTGAGTTCTTAAGAAGAACCGAACTCAGGTTTGTAATTATAACCTATCAAATTTAATGCACCAATAAATACAAATCTTATAAATCAAAAAAGCACTTCAAGAAGGTTCTTGAAGTGCTTTAAACATTTAACTTAAATAAACCTGTAAGGCCTATTAAGAAGTAGTCACAAAGGGCTTACTTTATCAGTGAAATTTTCTTACTGAATATTTCATTTCTGTATCGTATTCTTAGGAAGCAAATACCATTAGCTTGATCACTCAAATTAATCAATGTAGTTGATGAATTTGAAAAGTCAATAGTTACAGGAATCTCTTCTCCGATTAGATTGTATAGACTTGCTTCAATTCCATTTCCTATATATTCATTTCCTATGTTAACAATAATATTTCCTGAAGTTGGATTTGGGTAAAGCGTGAATGCTTTCTCAAAACTCTTTTCGTTGATTCCGATTGATCTGACAGTGTCTTGAACAATTTTTATAGTTTGTGGAACCAATGGTGGGGAAGATATTGTCGCAATAATTGAACGCTGTGCTGATGCAGTATTTTTCTTAATTGCTGTTGCTCTTACACGTTGTGTAAATGAACCCGTTTCTGGACTTATCTCTAACCATGCAGCTCCTTCGCTAATCGTCCATGTAGGCATATTCGAGCTAATGTTGAATTCAACGAATGATGCAGAGTCGGCACCTACGATAATTGAATCTGGAGCAATTTGGAAAAATGGAGTTGATTCTTTTTGAGCAACTACAATTGTTTTATTTGGGAAACCAGAAGCAGAAGCAGTGATTTCAGCATATCTAGCTATACCTAATATGTTTCTCGTGGCAACTAGAACTGTTATAGATTCGGTTTGAGAACCACTTGTTGGATTGACTAATAACCAAGGAGTGCTTTCTGCTAATGTCCAGCTATTTACATTGGAAAGGATAGAGAAATTTCCAGTGCTTCCTTGAGTATTGTCTACAAAAACAGTGTCCTTGGAAGAAGTAAAAGAAGGAGTACTACCATCAATCTGGTTAATCGTAACCATTTTGCTAACAGCTCCAATTCCATCAACCGTAATTGTGGCAGATCTTGTTGCTCCGCTTAAGTTGTCCGAAGTGGCGGTAGCGGTTAATGTTGCATCATTGCTTCCTGCTGTTGGTGTTAATGATAGCCAACTTGCAGGGTTTGTTACCGTCCAAGAAGTATTTGAAGTTAATGCAATTACATCATTACTTCCATTTGCGAAGTTTAGATTAATTGTATTGGGAGAGACTTCTAGGTTGGTGACCAAGCCACTCTGTATTACCCAAACTGTATCCAAGTTTATTGAGCCCCCAGTTGTTTCAACTTTAATGAAGTCAATACGTTCTGTCATCATTGGGTTTGCATTGGCTGATACGGTAACTGTTCCGCTTCCAGTTCCTCCATTAGGTGTTACTGATAACCAAGCAGCACTCGTGCTAGCTGCCCAACCCAAACTTGTACTTACATCAAATGTATTGGAGCTGCCTGCACTAGCATTTAATCGTATAGTGTCTGGAGTAGTAACTAATCCTGTAGTCGCTGTATCTTGTATTATAACTACAGTATCTGTTAAACTATTTGCTGCATCAGCTAATGCTACATAAGAAATTCGTTGGGTCATTGATGTGTTAGTAGAGTTGGTAGTTAAGCTTACCATTGAAATTCCTGATCCTGAACTTTGTCCTAATGAGAACCAAGTATCTCCTTCAATGCCTGTCCAATTTCCTGTTGATCCAATATTCAATGTTCCTGTACTTCCGGAGTTTGCTCCTAGTAAAA
>JAESST010000164.1 GCA_016763995.1 Flavobacteriales bacterium
TAAAGGGTATGCGACACACTCGATTTATCAAGGAGTAATTCTTTTATTATTAAATAGCTTCCCTATTCCAAACAAGAATTCTTCGGCTTGCTGGTTCGATTTTAGTCCTGTTCGGGGTACATCAAGAAAGGAGCGAAGGAAAGAGAAATTTAACATAGTAAAAGTTATGATGACACTTTTTACAATCTGTTAAACCTCAATTCTAAAAGTGTGTGTAGCGAACTCATAACTCTTATTATGTTACTTTTTTCTAGCGGAACAAAAAGAAGTATTGGCGGGCAATAGGCACTGCTTTTTGTGTAGATATCTAACTATGAATTAGTATCTTGTAGTTTCTAAAATGGGAGAATTAAAACTGACATATCCAGAATATTTTTTTGAGTCAAATTCTGACCATTTGAGGGTGGCCTACAAAAAAAATGGCACTGAAAATGATGATTTTAGGGTGTTAAGTGCTAATCCCTTATCCTTTATCGACCCTGATGGGGGTAGAGACGGCAATGGTCAAGATAGGAGTGAAGCCGGCGGCGGCGGTAATTATGATTGGATTGATCATAGCCCAAATAGAAGGTATTCCGGTGGAGGTGGTGGTTCTGGAGGTGGTAGCTTTGGTAGCCTAGCTTCAAGAACATGGCGTATCGCTAATGGCAATTCTTCTCTCTCAGGGAGTCAAGTAGCTAGGTATGCATTTTCATATTCAAATGGAACGACAGGAGATGTGATGAATCAGATTAACTGGGAACTTTCATATGCCAATAATACCACAACGACATGGCATCAAGGAGCAAGTTGGGTATATAATGGATTTGGAACGACAGATGGTTGGTCTTTTACTCATGATGAAAATCTTACATTACATGTGGAGACTACATTTGAGAATTTTGTGAATCCGTTGGATAATATGTATGACTTCGATCCAGCACAGGTAAGTAATACAGTTACATCTACATTTGGTTTGGGGGTTGGATATTTGGGGCATTTATCGTCCAATAAACACTGGTTAAATAAAAATGCTCAACAAGTTGCGAAACAGTTAAAAAATTCTGGGATTAATGTTGGCTCAGAGAAAATTTTTAAGACAAACATTAAATCGGGTTTAAGGTCGGCTTCAAGAGGATTAGCAGTAGCAGGTGTGGCTATCACGGCATATGAAATAGCCTCGGCTGGAGAAATTAGGGCATCTCATTTGTTGAGTGTAGGTGTACTCGGACTCTCAACAATCCCCGTCGTCGGCTGGGTAGTAGGTGGAGGATTTTTTGTTAGTGATATGATTACTATGGGAATCACGGGCCGATCAATAGGTCAACACTTGGATTCTTCCCTAGATGGAGGAGTTCTTTATGATTTTTAAAAATTTGAAAAAAAATGTCTGATTTTATATTTTATAGACTCTACATCATGTATATGAAGAAGGAAGGAGGGGCGATTTTTACTTCTATTTTATATCTTTCTGTGATACACTTGTTATTTATTTATTGCTTTGTGGTTGGATCTCGGATAATAAGTGCTGATGAGAACTTAGGAATAACAAAGATTGATGACAAATACGATTTATATGGAAAAGTGGGAGCGATCATCATCATCACTTTGATTTCTATACTTAATTATCTAAAGTATCGTAATAAAGAAAGACGTGATAAAATAGAAAAGAGATTTAAAGATCATCGTTTAACAAAAACAATAAAGCCATGGATGATTTTGGTCTTTGGGTTAATTTTGTTTCTCTTCCCTGTATACTTTTCTCCTTTCATTGGATTATTTCAATAAAATGGAGAAAAAGATAGCTATCCACAATATTGATTAGCTAGCTTTTTTTTAGCTGATTCACTTCCTAACTTCATCGCATTATACAAATCTAGGCATTCATTGGTTCTATCATTTAGGTTTTCATATGCAAAAGCACGTATTATATAATACTTTGACTTATTAGGAGTTCTTTTTATGGCTTTAGTTAGATCTGAAATTGCTCCTTTGAAGTCTTGTTGAAGGGTTTTTAAGACACCACGATTATAATAACTATTCCTATAAGTATCATCCAGTTTAATAGATTTTGTTAAATAGTATAATGCATCATCGCACTGTGTTCCAAATTGCTTACATAAATATAGATATCCTGATCCCAATCCATAATTAGCTTCAACTTTAGTAGAATCTAGTTGGTAAGCCTGTTTGTATTTATCAAGAGCCAGAGTAATTTTTTGTTGTTTAAGGAGTTCTAGGCCTTCTCCCACCAATTGGTCATAGCTGTTTTGAGAAAAGCTTGTAAGAGACAAAAAGCAGAAGAATAGAGTAGTAAGGAATTGTTTCATTGTGAGTAAGCCTGTTTGGTTTTAGTATCTCTGATAAAGGCATCTAGTAATTTAAATACGGTGTTTTTATCCTCAGTAGAAAGTTTCTGAATGTCTTCCACTTTCTTAAGAATGGTTTTATCGAAGAGGGTATCCGTTCCACCAATGAGATAATCAATGGTTACGTTGAGTTGATCTGCAATTCTTTTAGCTACATCAATCGAGGGTTTAATCTCGTTTCTTTCGTAGCGTCCAATAATGGGCGCAGAAGTTCCAATTTTCTTGGCGAGATCATCTTGCGACCATTTTAGCTGTTTTCTTAAGGAAGTAATTCTTTCACCAAAAGTCATAAATAAGTATAATAGATTCCCCTAAAATAAAGGGATATTCAAAATTACGTCACTTATTTGTACTAAGCAAATGAGATAAGTGTTGTGAAGTTAAAACCTATTGATTAGTTTTGTCACCAATAGGTACTAAAAAGAAAAATAAATTGGCTTCCCAACTCAACATTCAAAACGCTGAACATTTAGCCTACGAAGACCAGCATCTTCAAATAAAAGTACTAGGCGGCATTAAGATTGAAGGTTTAGAACGATTGAGAGTAACCCTGAAAATAAAGCGCAACTCGAGTGAAGAAAAGACAGCGATAAGAGACAGTTTAGATTTATACCATGATGATGCGGTAGAACGATTAGTGAGAAAAGCAGCCGTACGCTTAGAAATAGGAACAACAGTTTTAAGAAACAGCTTAGAAGACTTAACCGAGCAATTAGAAGAATACCGCCTAAACGAACAGCAGAAGCAAGAAATAGAAATCTACCAGCCCAAAGTATTAACAGTCCAAGAAAGTAAAGCAGCCGAAGCATTTTTACAGGAATCCAATTTATTAAAACGGACAAATGAATTGATTGGTCAAAGCGGAATCGTAGGCGAGGCCGATAATCGGCTTTTAATGTATTTGATTTTTACTTCGAGAAAGATGGCAAACCCTTTGCACATCATTAGTTTAGGCGGTAGCGGATTAGGTAAAACCCATTTGCAAGAAAAAGTAGCCGAGCTGATCCCTGAAGAAGATAAATTAGAATTAACCACACTATCAGAAAATGCCTTTTACTATTTTGAACGCAAAGCATTAGCGAACAAATTAATCTTGATCGAAGACTTAGACGGCGCA
>JAESST010000165.1 GCA_016763995.1 Flavobacteriales bacterium
AAACAAACATTACTGAACCATAAATACCATTCTCATGAAGAAATTTCTAAAAATCCTAATTGTTGTGGTACTCATCGGAGTATTTTTAGGAACCATCTATTTCTTGTATTCTAAATCAGAGGAGAAACCTGTTGTATTTCAAACTACGACTCCCTTAACGACGGACATCTATAAGAAAACGGTTGCTACTGGTTCTGTAGTTCCTAGAAAAGAAATTGAAGTTAAGCCACAAGTATCAGGTATTATAGACCAAATTTTTATTGAAGCAGGAAGCATGGTCGAAAAAAACGACAAGATTGCCTTGGTAAAAATTATTCCTAATATGGTTTCTCTCAACAATGCAGAGAATAGGTTACGTCAGGCAAAAATTAGTTTTGACAATGCAAAAGTTGACTTAGAAAGAAATAAAACATTGAAGGAAAGTGGGGTAATTGCCGCCGCGGCATTCCAAGCTTTTGAACTCAATTTTAACTCTGCAAATGAAGAATTCAAGGCAGCACAAGATAATTTAGATTTAGTAAGAAAAGGCGAAACTTCAAGAAATAGGGGTAGTACTAACCGATTAATTCGTTCAACAATATCAGGAATGGTATTAGATGTACCAGTGGAAGAAGGATTTTCAGTGATTGAAGCAAACACAATGAACGCAGGAACAACTGTTGCTTCTATTGCAGATATGGCTGACTTAGTTTTTAAGGGAAAAGTAGATGAATCTGAGGTTGGGAAAATTAAAGAAGGAATGGCCTTGATTCTACGAATTGGAGCAATTGAAAACGAAACCTTTGATGCGGTATTGGAATACATTTCCCCTAAAGGAGTGGAAGAAGAAGGTGCCATTCAATTCGAAATTAAAGCGGCAGTAAAATTAAAAGAGAATCAGTTTATCCGTGCAGGATACAGTGCTAATGCAGACATTGTTTTAGACAAAAGAGAGAATGTTTTGGCACTTTCAGAAGCACTACTACAGTTTGATGGAGACTCTGCTTATGTAGAACTGGAAATAGGAAATCAAGAGTTTGAAAAACGCTATATTAAAACGGGGCTTTCCGATGGAATTAACATTGAAGTATTAGACGGCGTTCAAAAAGACGATCAATTGAAATTGTGGAACCTATCTGAGCCACTCAAACCAAAAAACTAAACATTCACACTTCATCTTTTGTTTTAGAAATTAAGTCTCACTTTAAATGTTCTAAACGAAATTACACGTCACAAGGGCAATACATTAATCAACATAACCACTAGCCATTCGAATCTTAGTTAATTTCGATTCCTAAACTTGTATTTAAATGATTCGATCAGAAATCCTACAACTGATTTCAGACTATCCACAAAATGATGCGAATAAAGAATTGACCTTAATCTTCATAAAAACCTATCCTGATTTTTGGTCGAAAAAGAATTTAACAGGACAGCTAACAGCTTCCTGTTGGGTGGTCAAAATCTAGAACGAAAGCATTGCTAACGCATCATGTAAAACTCAATGATTGGTTCCAATTAGGCGGTCACATTGAAGCCTCAGATACCAATATAATAGAAGCCTGTTCTAGAGAACTTCAAGAAGAATCAGGTTTAACTCAATTTAGACTGTTAAGCCCTAAAATTTTTGATATTGATGTACATAAAATTCCAAGGTCTAAAAAAAATGTTCCCGAACATTTTCATTTTGACATCCGTTTCCTTTTTGAAGCCAATGAAGAAGAATCCATTAATTTCGATGTTTCGGAATCCAATAATGTTGCATGGAAATCCTTTGAAGAAATAAGAGTGTTAACATCCAATCCTTCTATTTCTCGTATGATTGAGAAGACAGAAAAAGAAAAGTCATACTCAAAGTAAAAAAAAATAGTTCAAGCCCCCACAATTGGGGCAAATTCTACACTGTTATTTTAATATCCATTTCTTGCTTTTTTTAGCTTTTAACTTGCACAACTATTCTTTGCTTGCTTCTCTATAAAATTGTATTGTGCATTACAAATACTTTAAATAAAAAGAGGCTGTCTTGACTTTTAAGACAGCCTCTTTTATTGTATTTTGATTTCATTTTACACCCTAACTGGAGTGGTAAAACTCATATGCTAATCTTGTGATCGTTTTAGCAAACAAAATTCCCCCCACAACCATCACTAGTTACCGTTACTACATTTGTTGGAGAACCGACTTGAAACCCATACCCCCAGAATTTAAATACATAGTTAGTGCAAGGAGTTAAAGGGTTTAAATTCCAATCAGTATTCTGACCTTCTACTAAAGTTCCAGAGAATTGAATTTGACCATTAAGCCATACTTCATAAGGGAATTGAATTGGTGTTCCTGTATTCGGAGGGTTTAATCCCAAATTGAAACCATATCCACAGGGGGATGGAATTCCCAAATACGGAGAACTCAATTGCCTTTGGCTTGATGCCGTCCTTTTATGTTTATCCTGAGAATCCTGATGTTCAGTAGTAATTCCATTTTTTTGCATTACGGTTTCATCCTCCTTACTGCAAGAAGAAAGAAAAATCGCAGTAGTTATTATTGCTGCTAGTACTAGTTTTCTTTTCATATTTTCTGTTTTATAAGTTTATTTTTTTCAGTGTCTTAGCCGTATTTTGAGTTAGCTGGCTCAGCTTTCTCATTTTAAGTACTTAGGGCATAATGAAGAATGCAGTATCTCTATTTTGTCCCTCTTTTAATAAGCTTATTACTGTTTAATTAGTTTCTGAATATATCTCTTATCTTTTTGTATCACCAGAATAAGATAAATTCCATCATTTATATGAGACAATTCAAGTTCCTGTTTCCCTCCCCCAAGAACCTTATCTTTCTTCATAATTCGTTTACCTGCTATATCCAACACTTCAATGTTTACAAATTCACTTTCATCTATTTGACTAAGGTCTACCCAAAAATTTTCTGTAAATGGATTCGGATAAATAGTGATTTCCATATCATTGTCATCTATACTCACAGGCATATTTGTAGGGTCTTTTCTTCTAAATGTTCCATAATTATTATGATCCACCACTTTGGCCACAAAAATATCTGAAGTAGTTCCATTGGCAATGAATGAGAGAAAAACAGATGGGAAAGAGATTTTATCTACAAACCCACCTGTTGTAAACACCTTTCTCTTATTTCCCCCGAAAGCAATACCATTTGAAGCAACTCCTTTGGCTATATCAGGCCCTGCAGGATTCATTGCTGTTGAAATCCAGTTAAATCCCGCTGCAGGTTTAACCTTAGCCACTAGGGCAGCTTGAGTTGTATTATCTTGCCCACTAAGATAGAGTGCTCCACTTTGTTCCACATAATCTAGGTCTACAAAAGTTGAATTAGCAGAGACAAAGGACCAATCATATACTAGCATAGGTGAAAGCCCTGCCACCATACTCCCTCCGGTAACAAGTAATTTATCACCAGTGTCATGCCAGTCTAACTCTGATAAGGGAGCAATTGATGCGCCTAGGATATTGACAACATTACTAGCAACCAAACCATTGAGACTAGGTGATGCTAATCCTACAATAAACTCCCCATTCCCATTGAGTGTTTGCCCCGAAAAAGTGGCATTTCCTGAATAACTCCCCCCAACATAAACTTGCATTGGTGCAGGAGTATCAGTTACAGCAATACCTCTAGGTATAATTGTTCCCGTTGAGGTTGCCATCTCTAGATTAACCGCAGACAAGTGTAGTCCATTTATATCATACATGGCAACAAAACCATGCTGAGCTAGGTTTAGAGCTACTAAAAAAGGAGCTCCTGAAAGCCCTCCAAAATGGATTGATCTGGTGTAATAACCAGTAAAATAAATTTGATTATTTTGATCCATATCTATAGAGGTTCCGGACACTTCCGAACCTTGAGAACCCGTGTAAATATTTTCATACCAATTTTGGACTCCATTTTGACTATAACTACATAAAAATGCATTATCTGTTCCTCCTCCAGTTATAATAACATTTTCTTGATTATTATCTAAGACTAAGGATTTGCCTACTTTCTTTAACTCACGCACCCATAATAATATCCCACAAACATCATATTTGGCAACAAAACCATCGCCATTTATTGTTGCCTGATTACTCCCCTGTCCAAACTCGGCTGAGATACCACAAGCTCCCGTTACATAGAAATTTCCATTAGCGTCTACTTGTACATCTTCTCCTTGTTCATCAACATTAAGGTTGTTGCCTGCAAGTTCTGGCCAATCGCTTGGTAATATAGTTACGCTAACAGTATTCGGAATTGAAGCGCAGCCTCCAGCATCTTCCGTTACTGTAAAAGTATAGGTACCAATAGCTGTATAAGGTGGTGTAAGAGTGTTACCCGACCAGGACGAATAAGAAATACCATCATAGTAAGTCCAAA
>JAESST010000166.1 GCA_016763995.1 Flavobacteriales bacterium
GCATTTGCCGAAAGGCTTGTATCTGTTACAAGTGAGAAATAGGGGGCAACAACGTACCTTTAAGGTGTTGAAGGAATAATTACTAATTCTTGAATTAGGAGTTACGAATCTGGGAATTGTGAATTCTTGAATTATGAATTTTTAATTACGAATTAATATTTCTAGATGGAGTATTTAAAAGGTCATTGAGTGATGTATCGTACTATTAACAGGATAGCCGCACTCCTGTCGTCGTTCGCTATGACCTCTATCAATTACGAATTAATAATCTGGGAATTACGAATGACTAATGGATAATTCGTAATTCCCAGATTCGTAATTATTCAACTTATTTCAAATTACTTGCAAAGAAGCCCATCATTGCTTTGTACAAATCAATTCTGTTTTCCTCTTTTCCGAATCCATGTCCTTCATCGTATTTCACCATGTAAGGTGTTTTCATGCCTCTCGCTCGTAAATTTTCTACCACCTGATCCGATTCGTCGATGTTTACTCTTGGATCGTTGGCACCTTGTACTACAAATAGAGGTTTGGTGATTTTATCCACGTTTAAGGCTGGAGAAACTTCCTTCATAATTTTCTGATCCTCTGGATCGTTCTCGTCATACCACTGCTCGTACACTTGTTCTAAATAAGGTTTCCAATAGGGAGGAAAAGACTTAAAGAAGGTGAACAAGTTAGAAACACCAACATAATCCACTCCACAGGTATACAAGTCGGGCGTTTTGACTAAACTTCCTAGAGTGGCTGAACCACCATAGCTCCCACCATAAATAGCTACTTTTTCTTCATCGATCATGTTGAGTGTTTTGGCATAAGCTACAGCATCTTCCAAATCGTTCAGCATCTTTCGTCCGATTTGTTTGTTGCCAGCCATCGAGAATTCTTTGCCATAACCACCGGAACCTCTGTAATTCACTTGTAAAGTAGCATAACCTCTGCTCGCAAATAATTGCGTTTCAGGGTTGAATCCCCAGCTGTCTCTTGGGCCATAAGGTCCTCCGTGCGGATTCACAATCATAGGTACTTTATTGCCATCCTTAACCGTGTTTGGAATGGTTAAATATCCGTAAATGGCCAATCCATCTCTCGATTCAAATTTGATAGGCCTCATTTCAGCCATGTCTTCCTCTTTCAGCTGAGGCATCAGATTCAGAATCTCTTTAAACGTATCTTCAATTGCATTATAAATAAAATATTTACCGTACAATTTGTCACTCGTCACATAAATTAAGTATTTATCTTCTTCATCTGTTTTACTCGAAACATTAAATTCTTTATCGCCAAACTGCCTTTCGAATTTTTCATGCAATTTCTTCGCCGTTTCACTTACGGGAACCATATGATATTTTTTGCCGTTGTAGTAATAATAGTCGGTTTCAAAACCCCTATTTCTAGAAACACTCATTCCTCCTACATCAAAGGTCTCATTCGAATATATTTTTTTGATCTCTTTATTTTTCTCAAAGTCATACAAAACAATCTCATTCGTATTTGAGTTCAAATTACTCATTACATAGGCATCGTGAGGGTTGTCAGTGGTATAATCAAATCGAATGATGTAGAAATTATCCTTCCAAGAAGTTTGCATTACCGGTTTAAATTCTGCAGTAGGAGAAGTTCTGTAGTACATCACGTACTCTGTTCCATTCTGCTGTTTCGTATACGCTTTTAAGTTTCCATCTTTGTCAAAATCGTATCCACTAATCGGGTTTGCAGGATCGTCGTTATTATACAATTTTTCAATTTCTGCCGTTTGAATGTTGATTTTATAAGGTTCAAAAACCTGAGGATTATCCTTGTTCATGGAAATAATCATGTAGTCCTTTTGTTCCTTTAGAGAATTGGTGATGTTCACTTTTACTCCATCAAAAGGTGTTAACTCTACTTGATTCTTTCCATCTAAATCAATGGCAAAAAGATGATAGTTTTCATCGCCGCCCTTGTCCATAATATAAATCAAGCGGTTTTCGTTTGCCCAACCATAACCGCGGACTAACTCTTCTTTTTCTTCAATGGCCATGGAAATTTGGTCTGTTTCCGTATTCTTGATGTACACATGATTTTTCCCATCTTCTTCACGCTGTTTGTAGGAAACGTATTTTCCATCGGGCGAGAATTGAAAAGAAGATTGTGAGGGACGTTTGAAATAATCTTCTACCGCATATTTATAGCTGCCTTTTTCTTGCTCTGCTAGCTCTTTTAGTGCTTCTTCAGAAGAAACTAATTCAGGGTTTCCTTTCATTTGTTTTGTCTCAGTTTGAGCATTTACACTTAGGAGTAAGGCAAACGCAATACCAGTTAGTAATAGTTTTTTCATGCTTCGTTAATTTGGAGTTGTTCACTGCAATTTAGGGCGAAATCATCTTCCTCATCCACGAAAAAGGATGAAATGACTGTGTGCTGTATAAACGGAAATAGCCTTAAACCTGAGTTTGGTTAATATTGCTGTAAAAGTTTTCATAGTACCCTAGCTAAACAGCAAGCTTTTTCTTAAAATTTACTTAGAATAGCTCCTGTCTGCCAAAGCTCGCCAGGCACGGCGCTATTCCTTCATTTTAATCAAATCTCACTATTTATCTACGCTCAGTATTCTTAAGAAGAATTGGGCTCAGGTTTTATGTTTCTTTCTCAGTATTCAATTCGTTAATGAGGTGATTCATCTTTTGATCGGCATTCTTGCTTTCTTTCATCGTTTTATAATCTACTTCGACTCTCAATGCTTTTAAGCCACTGATTCCTTGTAGGTCGTCTACTTCTAGGTCTTCTAAAGTATCGCCTTTTAAAAACCCGTTAGCAGCTAAATAACTGATGTGCTTGCGGTAGGTGATAGCATCGTCTTTACTAGAATAAATGATGGCAATTTTACCAGGAACGGTGATTCGTTCGTCTGTTCCCTTAATGTTGGCTTTATCGATTCGTTTTTTAATGATTTCATAACGCGCATTGTATGCACCGTCTACATCAAAATGTTTTTCATCCATTCTGAATTGAATGGAAAGCGAGGAATTGAACACCAAAATAAGCGATGCTACTTCCAAGAAGGTTGGTAATTCAGCTTGTAATTGATGGAATTCATGCTCCATTTCACACATCATCTGTAGTTGCCAGAGCTGTATATTGTCTAAATATATTTTACTAAACTTTCTTTTCTCTGCAATGGATTGCCCAATGTAAATGTTGTATTCAATGCCATCTGTTTTATAGCGCTCAAAATAATGCGGAAACATCTTCTGTGCTTCTATTTGTTTGTCATCTATAAAGTCTGCGAGGGTAGAATTGATTTTTGTCACACTATCGTCAAAAGCCTTTCGCCTGTTATAAATCATATTTTGCCCCATACTAAGATGACTTTCGTAGTCGGCAATGCTGTTCTTTAAAGAAAGGTCAATTTCTTTGAAGTGTGTAAAAAAGGGATAAACATCTTTTTGAAGGAAAGATAATATCTGCTGTTCGCTTCCTTCAAAAACACCATCTTCTAACAGTTTTAAGTATTGATTTAATCGATACAACATTTGCTTATAGCTAGGCAATTGTTCAATTTCAATGGCTTTGAGTAAGACGTTTTTTACTTCGTTCAATTGAATGTTTAAATCTTCTCTAACTGCATCGTTTCTCTTAACGGAGGAACCTTTAATGTCCATTTGTCCATACAAAGGGTAAACGTCAGGAAAAACTAAATCTTCGAAAGAAGGTCGTTCTCCTTTTTCTTCGGCTTCTAAATAATCTTTGGCCGATTGAACAAAACGCCATTTCACAGAAGGGTGAATTGTTGTGCATTCTTTTTGGATGATGGCTTCAATATGATTGAGCTCCTCTTGTTTAAATCTGCCGGCAGCCATAGATAAAATGGGAAGCACCAAATTTAAGCGCTCATGAATCATGGTGTTCAATTCTCTCTTTTTGGGAGAGCCAATTTCGATGCAACCCAATAATTCTCCATTATAGATCAACGGAGTTATAATGTAACTTTTAATCTTGTTCTTTTTTAGCTGTCGGGTCATCATATTATCAGCCTTTTGAGTATATGCTTCTACATCAGAAAGAATAAAGGGTTCTCCTTTTTCCATAATTTGGATTTTCGAGAAGTCGCAGAGTCCATCGTCGCATACAAGGTCAGTCAAGCCATTTAACAAAATAGCCTCCTTGTGATACTTTTTTACTGCTACAAATAAGTCATCTTCTTTCGCAAAAAAGGAAATTCTAAGATCATCTAATCGCAACAGACTTTTAATGTTTTCGATCACCTTGTCGAAGGCTTCAATGCTTCCTTCTAATAGATTGGAAGTCATCATGTTGATTGATTGATCCATTGTTGTGTCTAGAAAATTAACAATGCCAATTCCTATAATTTCCCAACTATTTAATGGAAATTTTTCTTTCCATAAGGGAAGGTTGTCTAGGTTCTCTATTAACTTCCAATAGTCTTGTTCGCTAATGTCAACTGCTCGTTCTGTTGGGCTAATTTTCATTAAATCTGCATTGAATGCACTTCTGTAGTAGCGCATATCTTTGCCATTGTTTTCAGGAATAGGTACTACAAAAGGAATTCCTGAATTTCCAGGAAATTTATAATAGACTTGAAGAATGGTCATACAAGACATCATGAATACCTTCTCTTCCGTAAATCCGGATAGTTCTAGTTGAAACCCATCTCCTGCATTTTTCATGATATTGGCATACCGCTTAGAAGTATAGAAAGGCGTAGCTAAAAGGGGGGCAAGCCGTTTTTATCTCATTTAAGCTTAAAGCAGGGGGGAAAAGTAATCGCATCATTCGCTCTACTAAATCCGGATGTTGATCTACGATGGAGTAATCCTCAGAGCCTTCTTTTAATAGAGGATAGGGTTCTAAGTCTTTCAGTAAGCTTTCAGCAAAACGAACCCTGTGTTCATCTTTTTCGGTTTGCATTGCTTCTAAAAACTCAAAAACTTTATAAAAACTGACTTTACTGATGAAGGGTGTTTCTATTTTTTTGCCGTTGAGAATCATAATCACACGAATTTAAAGCGATTAAAAAATGAGCTATCGCTGTATAAAAGTAAGCAGATTGGTGTTTCCTTAACTCAAAAATTAAGATTATTTACGATTTAATTGCTTCCAAAAATTCTCTTGGTAAGTACTTCCTATAGGAATGACTTCTTGCCCAATGTGAATTCTGTTTTTTTCAATATAATTGATTTTTTTGAAGGGAATAATGTAAGATTTATGAACTCGAATGAATACGGCTGAAGGAAGCCTTTCTTCAAAAGATTTCATATTTTCTAAGGTTAGAATTTTTCCCGTTGGAGTAATGATTGAAGTGTAATCTCCCAAGCCTTTTAATAGATTGATGGAATGAAAATCAATTCTTTGGAGTTTGTATTCCGTTTTTACATAAATATGCTCAGTAGGAGGCTTGCTTTGCTCCGTTCTTACTGTTTTAGTTTTAAATATTCTACTAGAGGAGGTAACAAATTGTTCGAAAGAAATGGGTTTGACAAGATAATCCATAGCTTCTACTTCAAAGCCTGCAAGTGCATAATTGGGATAGGCCGTTGTAAAAATAATTCGCGTATGTGTAGGCACTAATTTGGCCAATTGAATTCCGTTGAGCTCTGGCATTTGAATGTCTAGAAAAAGAAGGTCTACTGTGTTTGATTGTAAAAAGGAAAGAGCTTCGATTGGATTGGTGAAGCTTTTGAGCACCGTTAAATAACCTAGCTTTTCGGCATAGGAAGAAAGCAATGATCCTGCTAATGGTTCGTCGTCTACAATAATACAAGTGATCATAATAAAGGAAGAGTTATCTGGATCTTAAATGTAGTATTTGATTCTTGGATCTCAAAGTGGTTCTCATTAGGAAAGCTTAAAGCTAGTCGTTTTCGAATATTTTGCAATCCAATTCCTCCAACAAGGTCTTTGCTTTGATTTCCTTTTTGATTCTCAGTACTTAACATGATTTGATTGTTGCTCTTCTCGATTTGGATGATAAGTGGTGTATTAGCGTCCTTCAAATCTCCATGCTTAAAGGCATTTTCAATAATAGACATCAAAATAAATGGAGGTATTTGGTGATCTAAGCTAGCATCATCAATGTTCAATTGAATGGCAGGTTCATAGCTTAACCTCATTTTTTGTAGCTCAATAATTTTGTAGACGCTTTCTAACTCGGTAGAAACACTGACCAGCTCGCTGTTTTCATAGAGTGAATATTTTAACAGGCCTGAAAGGGTGTCGATTGCTTTAAGCGCTTTGTCTGATTTTTGATACACCAAGGCGTAAACGTTGTTCAGGGAATTCAACAGAAAGTGAGGATTAATCTGAGAACGAAGTAAAGAGAGTTCCATTTCATGGTTGACTTGAACTAATTTTTTAGCTTGAGCTTCTTTAAATAGGGTGTATTGAATAAAGAAAAATACAATTCCAAAAGGAGCATAACGAAAAGCATATATACTATTGTCTCTCATGTAAAAACTAAAACTGACCCTTTGATAATAGTTAGTAAAGCCAAATAGAAGATCATACAAAAGCTCTTCTATTAAATAACGGAGGCTAATGGGTAGAGTAAATCCTAGAATAATAAAGAGAATGCAATAGCCCCATTTTCGCTTTGGGTAAAAATGGAAAAAGCCTAGATAGGTGATGAAACTGTAGGCATAGAAAGTGAACAATTGACTAATCAATAAGAGTATACTTTCATTGTTTTGAAAGGATTTTGTTAGGTCCAATTCCAACATTAACAAGTCCTGTATCCGCTCATTCATAAAATCATAAGCAAAGAAGGCCAAGAAGAGGTAGAACCATTTAAATTTCATAGAAATGTTTTTCCAAAGTTCACGATTCAAAAGGATTAAATTAAAGAGTAATCGCTGAACTGAACAATTTTGTCGGTGAAAAAAATGGAAACAATGTTATCCTTAGTTGACAGAGAAAGAAAGGATGTTGATCGATTTTTACTTTTTAGGGATTCATTTCGAACGTAAGATTGCAGCATTAATCATTCATGTTTCGAATTCGAGACATCTAAAATCAAATCCATGAAGAAAAATATTGTCAGCCTAATTTTTATTCTAATTCAATTCAACCATTACGCACAAGAAAATTCGACTACTATCTTAGGAGCAGATCATTTTCTTAAAGAAGGAAAACCTGTAGCACAAGTGCTATTAGCAGGAAGCTTTCATTTTGCCTATTACGGCTTAGATGCGCATAAAACAAAAGATGAAAACAAAGTAAATGTACTTTCTGCTGAAAGGCAAAAGGAGATGAAGGAATTAGTTGAATATATTGCCCAATTTAAACCAACAAAAATTGTCGTAGAAGGGGAAAGAAACTCAGGCTATATTTTGCGACGTTATGAACGATATTTAAAAAATCCTGAAAAGAACAAAGCTAACGAAATTGATCAAATTGCCTTTCCATTGATGAAGCAGTTTGGCTTAGACACCCTTTACGGAGCAGATTCTGGAGGCTTAACAGATGAGTTAAACAAGCACAAGGATTCTTTAACATTACGACCAATTTTCGAACGTATTTTTAAAGATTATGACTTTAGAAGTGATGATGAATTTTCTAAAAGATATAGTAAGTATTATGATTATTTGGACGAGCTTTTACCCAAAATGAGCTTATTAGAGTATTTCAAGTTAATGAATCAATTCGAATCTTATGATAAGGGATATGGAGCTTACCTAGTAGGTGATTTCAAAAATGGGAGCTATGAAGGATCTGATGCTTTAGCATTGTATTGGTATAGCAGAAACCTTAGGATTTTTAGAAACATTCAAGAAATTTCAACGCCTGAAGATCGTGTTTTGGTGATTTTTGGAGCAGGACATATGACGATTCTAAAGAATCTATTTGAATGTAGCCCTGAGTTTGATTTGGCAAGATTTAATGGCTTGAAGGAGTAATAACCTGAGCTCGGTTCTTCTTAAGAATTCAGAACGCAGATAAATAGTGAGATTTGATTAAAATTAATGAAGGAATAGCGAGCTATTCTAAGTAAATTTTAAGAAAAAGATTGCTGTTTAGCTACGGAACGATGAAAACTTTCACAGAAATAACAATCTACTGCGTTGATTATTTAGAGTATAGCCTGCTATA
>JAESST010000167.1 GCA_016763995.1 Flavobacteriales bacterium
AACTGAAAAAGCTTAGATAAAAATAAGAATAAATTAAATACTAATCAAATAACTAAAAAACATGAAAAAGACAATGATACTCCTGCTAGCAGCAGGTTTAACAACAGCGATTCAGGCACAAAATAACCATGGGTCAAATACATTGGGGCTTAATTCTTCTTCAAGTGGAGAGTTAAATACGGTTCATGCAGATTGGTCATTTGCATCAGGACAAAGCAATACAATTAGTCCTCAAAACAAAAATTCTTTTGCGAGCGGATGGTTGAACAATGTATACGCTAGTGAGGCTTTTGCTTTTGGAAGTACAAATACTGTAAGCGCAATAAATGCAGGAGCTTTTGGCATTGCCAATACGGTTTCCGCTCCGTATTCCATGGCATTTGGCTACAGTAACACCGCTTCTGGGACCTATTCTTTTGCATTTGGAAATAATGTGAGTGCTCAGGGAACCAATTCTTTTGTTTTTGGAGAACACATTAGCAATATCAAACACAGATCCTTTCTAATAGGCTTTGATGCCAACAAACCTGCTCTTATGGTGGAGAGAGGTCCATCTGTTGGGGGGCCTTTTGTAGGAATAGCAACTGCAGATCCTCAAAGCCGCTTAGACATTCGTTTAGGAGATCGACAAGATATTTTTATCCAATCTGAAGTACCCCATACTTATGGAGGTTTTATATTCAAACACAGTGATGGAACTGATAATTGGAGAATAAGAGCTTATAGTAACTTTTCAGGAGGATATGGGAATATGTTAGGTATTGTGAGTGCAGGACAAACGAAAGATGATCTTTGGATAGTAGCAAATAAAACCTTGATTGGGGAAAATTTTGATTTTGATGCTTGTACAGATTGTGATCAATTTAAATTGTTTGTAAGAAAAGGAATTCGAACAGAGCGAGTAAAAGTAGATGTAGCTTCTGGTGTTTGGGCAGATTATGTTTTTGAGAAAAACTATGAGTTAAAACCATTAGAAGAAGTAGAAAAATTTATTGTAAAAAACAAGCATTTACCGGATGTTCCTAGTACAAAAGAGATGGAAAAAAACGGGTTAGATGTGGCTCAAACAGACGCTCTGTTGTTGCAAAAAATAGAAGAATTAACGCTTTATGTAATTCAATTAGAAAAAGAATCTAAAAAACAAGCTATTCAAATAGAGCGAATTACTAATCAATAAACCGATACATTATGAAAAATATAATTTTTTCGGGCCTTCGGTTAAGTTTATTTCTGTTCATAGGAAACACATTTGCCCAGCAACAAGATACCTTGTATGCCGATAGCCCTCAGGAAGCAGCAAACCATGTTTTTGCGCTGTTAAATCCTCAACAAAGTGGAGGGAATTTAATCAACCGATCCGTAGAAGCACATCTATTTACTGAGGAACAAATGGGAGGCAATTACGATCAAATTCATGATTTTACCTCTTGGCTATGGATGTATAGCGATGTACAAAAATCCATCAGTGGATTTGATGCTGGAACGGCCATAGAACAAAAAATAGAACAATTAGGAGAATTTGTACAAGAACATAATTTTGATACCGAGCGGCAAATTATGCCTTTTGGGTTAGTGTTGCATCAGGTCAATCAATTAAAGAACCCCAATCAATTAAATCTTCAAAACAATCAAATTATTCCTCCATCTAACGAAGAGAGTTTGTACGAGCAAATTTTAATTCAATCGGCGGCTTCTTTAGAAGCATTTGGTGACTTGGAATTCACTGAAGGAGTACTGAAATATGATACTACGTTTATTTCAACAAGCTCAGAAATAAACAACCTAGGAATTCAAATTGATGTTGGAAATGGTTATCAAGTTTTTAATGATCAGAATTCAGAGATTATTTATAGTCGACAATTCGATTCGACGCATGCAATGGCAATATTATCATATCAGTTAGATACGATATGGCACCTTGATACACTTCAATTTTACTTAACAATAGAAGGCACCGGAAGTGGAACTAAAGCTGCCAAGAATAACAAGAAAAAACAAAAATATTTTGATAAAGTATATATACATGATGGAATCCAAGTTCGATATGAAGTTGGTGTAATTTATGGTTGTGGCAATGGTGACAAACTCAGAAGGCCCGTAATATTTGTTCCTCCGTATCGCCCAAGCATACAGCCGGTGAGTTTGAAAGGGTATTACAAGCAATACAATGTAAAGGCACTGTTTCATGCCCTGCTTATGAAGGGATACGATATTGTTATTCTGAAGGATGAACAAGGAAATGAAAGTCTTGATATGGCAGGTCAAGAGCTATTAAGGTTAATTGATTATCTCAATGTTGAGAAGAAAGAAAATTATCCAAATGAAGATTGGGAAAATGTTGTGATTGGGTATAGTATGGGAGGGCAAGTTTCTAGATATGCCTTAATGTTAGCAGAAAGAAGACACATGGAGGATGGTTCGCCTCATCCGCACACTAAGTTGTATATTCCTTTTGACTCACCACATCATGGAGTAAATGTTCCCATTGGTTGCCAAACTGTGATTTACGAAATGGCAAGAACTTGGAATCCATTGGCTTTAATGCATAAGTTATTTTTAAAAGATGAAGCTTCTAAAGATATGGGGATGCATGCTATTTATAACAGCACAATTAATGCTTCTTGGCCAAATTATACAATTCACCCTTCATCGGCTCCAGAGCATATTGACTTATTGAGTGATTTTAATATTGATTTACCGCATGATTATACTCCAAGTTCTGATGAACGAAAAGCCTATCCGAGCTTTTCCAGAAATGTTGCAGTTTCTATGGGAAGTTACCTCAATAATTATACTAGTGATCCTGGAGAAGGATTAGTAGCAGGACAATTGATGTTTAAGCAGAACCTGATAACACCAATTTTGAAACCTTGGCCTCCTTTTGTTATAGGGGTTAAATATACTCGAAGACAACTTTTCGCGGCAAAATACGGTCTCCATGAGCCTGCATTTAAAAGGAATGATGTAAGATTAGTAGGATTTGCGGTTCCAGTTATATTTAATCGGAACTATTATACTGAATACGCTAAAGAATGGGACAACGCACAAGGGGGGCATAAGAATGTGTTTTATAAGCATATAGTTCCACCAATTGGAGCGACTAATATTCTGAAATCAACTACATTAGGAATTGGGAATAAATTGTATGATAATGATATGATGTTTCTCCCTTTGGTTTCTTCTTTGGGCATCCGTAAAACGATATGGCCAAATAATAGTTTATACTTTAACCCACGATCAAATATGCTATTCAGACAATCTCGTTACTCTGCAACAGATAGTGAGTTTTTTGGCTATCCCAATGCAGGAAGACCATCGGATCATTTTACCATTACTCCTTTTGAAGCTGTCTTTGCTGATGACCAAATTTATGAGCACATTCGATATAGTGAATTGGGAGGGAAGGGGATCCCAGATACGCCTAATCTAGATTCTTTAAGGAATTTCTTACTCAATGAAATTGAGGCAGATGTTGTTCAGTTGCAAAATAAAGTAATTGGAGAA
>JAESST010000168.1 GCA_016763995.1 Flavobacteriales bacterium
AAGTTGCAAAAAATTTGCATCAATCAAGGAGTTGGTAAAGCTGTATCTGATAAGAAATTAATTGATTCTGCTATTACTGAGATGACTGCAATTGCGGGTCAGAAAGCTATAGCGACTTACTCTAAGAAAGATATCTCAAATTTCAAGTTACGTAAAGGAATGCCAATTGGTGCCAAAGTAACTTTAAGAGGGGAGAGAATGTATGAATTCTTAGACCGTTTGATTTCTGTGTCTCTTCCAAGAACAAGAGATTTTAGAGGAATAAACAACAAAGGATTTGATGGTAGAGGAAATTACACATTAGGTGTGAAGGAGCAAATTATCTTTCCTGAGATTGATATAGATAAAGTGAATAATATTGGTGGAATGGATATTACTTTCGTAACAACTGCTGAAACGAATGAAGAATCTAGAGCTCTTTTAAAAGAGTTTGGAATGCCATTTCAAAAAAATAAAAACGAAGAATAACCATGGCTAAAGAATCGATGAAAGCTCGCGAAAGAAAGCGTGCATTAATGGTTGAAAAGTATGCTGAAAAGAGAGCTGCTTTAAAAGCTGCAGGAGATTACGAAGGATTACAAAAGTTACCTAAGGATTCTGCTGCTGTTAGAATGCATAATAGATGTAATATAACAGGAAGACCTAAGGGATACATGAGACAATTCGGTCTTTCTCGTGTTACTTTCAGAGAAATGGCAAGTGCTGGTTTAATACCAGGAGTAAAAAAAGCAAGCTGGTAATTTAAAATAAGGAATAATGACAGATCCAATTTCAGACTTTCTGACAAGAATCAGAAACGCATCTAGTGCAAATCATAGAGTAGTAGATATTCCAGCTTCTAACTTAAAAAAGGAAATGACAAAGATCCTTTTTGAGAAAGGATACATTTTGAATTACAAGTTCATTGATGGTGAGAGCCCTCAAGGAGTTATCAAAATTGCTTTAAAGTATCACCCGATATCAAAAGTGCCTGCTATTAAGAGTTTAACTCGTGTTAGTAAACCAGGTTTAAGAAAATATGTACAATCAGACAATTTACCAAGAGTAATTAATGGTTTGGGTGTAGCAATTATATCTACTTCAAAAGGTGTAATTACTGACAAAGAAGCAAGAAAAGAAAAAGTAGGTGGCGAAGTACTTTGCTACGTATATTAAGAATTATAGAAAGAGAAAGTTATGTCAAGAATCGGTTTAACACCAATTGAATTACCTGCCGGCGTAGAAATTAGTATCTCTGACAAGAATATTGTTAGTGTGAAAGGAGTAAAGGGTGAGTTGCATCAAGCAGTAGATCCTAACATTACTGTAAAGAAAGAAGAAAATACAATTGTATTGGAAAGACACTCTGAGCAGAAAGATCATAAAGCAAAGCATGGTTTATACCGCTCTTTGATTAACAATATGGTTGAAGGCGTAAGTAAGGGATACCAAAAGCAATTAGAACTAGTTGGTGTTGGTTATAGAGCTTCGAGTAATGGTCAAATTTTGGAATTGTCTCTAGGATTCTCTCACCCGATTGTAATGCAAATTGCGCCTGAAGTTAAGGTTATAACTGCATCTGAAAGAGGGAAGAATCCAATCATTACATTAGAGTCTTACGATAAGCAATTGATCGGTCAAGTAGCTGCAAAAATTAAGTCAATGAGAAAGCCAGAGCCATACAAAGGTAAAGGAGTTCGATTTGTTGGAGAATACATTAGAAGAAAAGCAGGTAAGTCTGCTGCTAAATAAAAATAGTTATGGCATTAACGAAGTCAAATAGAAGACTAAGAATTAAGAGAAGGATTAGAAAAGTAGTAACTGGTACTGCTGTTCGTCCAAGAATGTCTGTCTTCAGAAGCAATAAAGAAATTTATGCTCAATTAATAGATGATACTACAGGAAAGACAATTCTTTCTGTTTCTTCAAGAGAGAAGGATGTAGCTTCTACTAAAGGAACAAAGGTTGAAAAAGCTACGATTGTTGGAAAATTAGTTGCTGAAAGGGCTACTAAGGAAGGAATTACAACAGTGTGTTTTGATAGAAACGGGTACTTGTACCATGGTAGGGTCAAAGCGATTGCAGATGGAGCAAGAGAAGGCGGATTGAACTTTTAATAAGAGAAGAAAAGAATTAAAGATATGGCTAACGCAAACACAAAAAGAGTTAAGTCGAGCGAAATTGAACTAAAAGATAAATTAGTTGGAATTCAACGAGTAACTAAGGTAACAAAGGGTGGTAGACACTTTAGTTTTTCTGCAATTGTTGTTGTAGGGAACGAAAACGGAATTGTTGGTTACGGATTAGGAAAAGCAAACGAAGTAACTGAAGCAATTTCTAAGGGAATTGACGATGCAAAAAAGAACTTAATTAAAGTTCCTATTGTAAATGGAACAGTTCCTCATCAGCAAGAAGCAAAGTATGGCGGTGCACAGGTTTTTATTAAACCAGCATCAAATGGTACAGGAGTTATTGCAGGTGGTGCGATGCGTGCTGTATTAGAGAGTGTAGGAATACATGATGTACTAGCAAAATCTAAAGGTTCATCAAACCCTCATAACGTGGTGAAAGCTACTATTAAGGCGCTCCAAGAAATGAGAGATGCTTATACAGTGGCGAAGCATAGAGGTGTTGAACTTGATGTTGTATTTAACGGATAAAATCGAAAGAAATGTCAAAGATTAAGGTTACACAAGTAAGAAGTAGAATTAATAGACCTGAAAGGCAAAAGTTAACACTTGACGCTTTAGGTTTAACAAAGAATCAAAAGACTGTAGAGCACGAAGATACTCCACAGGTTTTGGGAATGATTAATAAGGTAAAGCACCTTGTTTCAGTTGAAAAAGTATAATTAGCTTAAAAGATTTTATCATGGATTTAAGTAATTTGACACCTGCAAAAGGTTCAGTTAAGAGTAAAGGTAAAAGAGTTGGACGTGGTGAAGGTTCAGGTAGAGGTGGTACTTCTGCAAGAGGTCACAATGGTGCAAAATCAAGATCTGGTTATTCTAAGAAAGTTGGTTTTGAAGGTGGTCAAATGCCTCTACAAAGAAGAGTTCCTAAGTTTGGTTTTACCAATATTAATAGGAAAGAATTTAAAGGAATCAATTTAGATACATTACAAACAATTGCAACTGCTAAGAAATTAGATACTATTGATTTAGAAGTATTAATTGAGAATGGATTGGCGAGTAGAAATACTTTAGTTAAAATTTTAGGAAGAGGTGCTATTGATGCGAAAGTTGCTGTAAAAGCTCACTCATTTTCTAAGAGTGCGAAAGAAGCAATTGAAGCTAAAGGTGGTTCTACAGAAACTATAGCATAACTTATGAAACGTTTTTTAGAAACATTAAGGAATATTTGGACGATTGAAGATCTAAGAGTAAGAATTATCAATACTCTTGGATTACTTCTTATTTATCGTTTGGGATCTTTTGTAGTATTACCTGGGGTAGATTCAGCTGCTTTAGAAGTTGCAAACGCCGGTAATACTGGTGGAATTGCAGGTTTATTAGATTTATTTGCAGGAGGAGCTTTTTCTAGAGCTTCTATCTTTGCTTTGGGTATTATGCCTTATATCTCTGCTTCTATTGTAGTTCAGTTGTTAGGAATAGCAATTCCTTATTTCCAGAAATTACAGAAAGAAGGTGAAAGCGGTAGAAGAAGAATTAATCAGATTACAAGAATGCTGACAATTGCGATTGTTGCATTCCAAGCTCCTGGTTATATTGCTTCTCAAGTTCCTGAGCTTACAGGTGGAGGCTTATTGGTAAGACCTGATACATTATTCTGGTGGGTTTCTACAGTTATTATCTTGATTACAGGAACGATGTTCGTGATGTGGTTAGGAGAAAGAATTACTGAGAAAGGTTTAGGGAATGGAATTTCATTGATTATTATGATTGGTATTATTGCCAATTTGCCTTTCGCATTTATAGCAGAATTTGCGTCAAGAATTAAAGGTGGAGGTTTGGTAATACTATTGGTAGAATTAGTAATTTTGCTACTCGTAATTATTGCCACTATTTTATTGGTGCAGGGTACACGAAGGGTACCTGTGCAATTTGCGAAAAGAGTTGTTGGAAACAAACAATATGGTGGTGTTCGTCAGTATATTCCTTTAAAGGTAAATGCAGCTGGGGTAATGCCAATCATTTTTGCACAAGCAATTATGTTTATTCCAATTACATTAGTTGGGTTTGCTGATTCTGATTCACTTTCTGGTGTCGTAGGTGCTTTAAGTGATTACACAGGGTTTTGGTATAACTTTATTTTTGCTATGATGATTATAGCTTTCACTTACTTCTATACAGCGGTAACTGTGAATCCTAATCAAATGGCTGATGATATGAAAAAGAACGGTGGTTTTGTTCCAGGTGTTAAGCCAGGTAAAAGAACTGCTGAATTTTTGGATACGATTCTTTCGAGAATCACTTTACCAGGGTCAGTATTTTTGGCCATCGTTGCAATTTTGCCAGCATTTGCTGCAAAAGCAGGAGTAAACGGACAGTTTTCTCAATTCTTCGGTGGAACCTCTTTATTGATTATGGTTGGAGTAGTATTAGATACACTTCAGCAAATAGAAAGTCACTTGTTGATGAGACATTATGACGGTTTGATGAAGTCGGGAAGGATTAAAGGTCGTTCTAGCGTAAACATGGCAGGATAGTCAGCTTATGTTTTTGAAGACTGAAGAGGAGATAGAATTAATAAGAGAGAGTTCTTTACTTGTTGGGAAAACTTTAGCAGAGGTAGCTAAAATCATAACTCCTGGGGTTACACCTTTGGAATTGGATGCTATTGCTGAGGAATTCATTAGAGATAACGGAGGTGTTCCGGGATTTAAAGGATATAACGATTTTCCGAATACATTATGTACTTCGGTAAATGCGCAAGTAGTGCATGGTATTCCTTCTAATCAACCACTAAAAAATGGAGATATTATTTCTGTTGATTGTGGAGTACTGATGAATGAATTCTATGGAGATGTAGCTTATACTTTTGAGGTAGGAGAAGTAAGTGATAAGATTAAATTATTACTGAAGACTACAAAAGAGTGTTTGCAGAGGGGTGTTGAAGCTGCAAAGGCCGGTAATCGAATTGGAGATATTGGAGCAGCAGTGCAAACTTGGGCAGAGAAGAATGGTTATGGAGTGGTTCGAGAGTTAGTAGGTCACGGTTTAGGTCGTAACCTCCATGAAGCTCCGGAAGTTCCAAACTATGGTAGAAGAGGCAATGGAATGAAGTTGAAAGAGGGATTGGTTTTAGCAATAGAACCAATGATTAATCTTGGGAAACGTAATGTGAAACAAGACTCTGACGGTTGGACGATTGTTACTTCAGATGGGTTACCATCAGCACATTTTGAGCATGATATAGTAGTAAGGAAGAATGGGGCTGAAGTTTTATCAACACATGAATTTGTAGAAGAAGTTTTAAGTAAAAAAGTGAATTAAATTATATATGGCAAAACAAGCATCAATAGAGCAAGATGGTACAGTAACAGAAGCATTGTCAAATGCAATGTTTAGAGTTGAGCTAGAAAATGGGCACATTATTACAGCGCATATTTCTGGGAAAATGAGAATGTACTATATCAAGTTATTGCCAGGTGACAAAGTAAAAGTTGAAATGTCTCCATATGATTTGTCAAAAGGAAGAATTACTTATAGGTATAAATAGAAGTAAAAGATTATAAGGTCAGTTGAGAAATTGACTTTGTGAGACGAACACGATAAATTAAAGACTCATGAAAGTAAGAGCATCAATTAAGAAGAGAAGTGCTGATTGCAAGATCGTTCGAAGAAAAGGACGATTGTATGTTATTAACAAAAAGAATCCAAAGTTTAAGCAAAGACAAGGATAAGAAAATACATTATTTATGGCTAGAATAGCAGGTATTGATTTACCAAAAAACAAGCGAGGAGTAATAGGTTTAACCTATATCTATGGAATTGGAAGAAGCACATCTCAGAAAATTCTTGATAAAGCAGAAGTTAGTGTTGACAAAAAAGTTCAAGACTGGGATGATGATTTATCTAAGATCAGAGAAATTTTAACTAACGATTATACAGTTGAAGGCTCATTAAGATCGGAGGTTCAATTAAACATTAAGCGTTTAATGGATATTGGATGTTACCGAGGTATTAGACATCGTTCAGGTTTACCTCTAAGAGGTCAGAAAACCAAGAACAATGCTCGTACGAGAAAAGGTAAAAAGAAAACAGTTGCTAACAAGAAGAAAGCTACTAAATAATAAAAGCGAATAACGTTTTACAAGATGGCAAAATCTACACAGAAAAAGAAAAAGAATGTAAAAGTTGAATCGATTGGTGAAGCTCATATTCATGCATCATTCAACAATATCATCATCTCTTTAACCAACAAGAATGGTCAAGTTATTTCTTGGGCATCTGCTGGGAAAATGGGCTTTAAAGGTTCAAAAA
>JAESST010000169.1 GCA_016763995.1 Flavobacteriales bacterium
ATTCCATGTGCCTCTTTTTTCAAAAGATTTTTACTGTTCAAATCAACTACTCAATTCTTAATTGATAAGGATCGACTAAATATTTTGAATAACTTATAATCGTCAATTCTTGAAGATTTAGTCCTCTTCCTAATTTGGCGTCCACAATTGTTGTCTTGTTCTTTTTGACCGAAACTCATGAAACTCTCTTTGTTTGAAAACCTACATAAGCGATTTGAACATTGTAGAATCCTGATTCTAGTGACTTCAAGGTATATTTTCCATTAAAATCGGTTGTTGTTCCTAAAATTCGAATTCCATTTTGCAATACGACTACATTTGCAAAAGGAACTGGTTCTCCTGTTTCTGAATCTAGAATTACTCCTTGAATTGATCCCCAAATAGATTGTGAGAATCCTGAAAGCGCACTAAACAGAATGATGAGTGAGATTAACTTTTTCATAGCAATAGGGTTTTAAGTGATGTGGCAATAGCGCCATGGCATACTATTTTGACACCGTGAAGTCCTACTTCTGTTGCCTGAGTCTATTCAATCCTACATAAATTACCCGATAATTTGCTAATAATAACTTCATTACATAAAACCCAAAAGCCATTTACTTTAAACTAAAAAATCCCTTCTGAAAGATTTCAGATGGGATTTTCAATTAACTAAAAACAAAAGTCTTTGTGCTGTTTAACTATTTTATATTCTATAGACGCAATTCTAAGCATTCTGTTGCCCTAGCAACTGTAAATATTCAACAACAAAACCCAACCATCACTTTATCAAAACATTACTGCAAATATTTTTACGTAAATCACTTTACCAACGTAAAGCAGAATATTGGATATCATCTCTAGAGAGCGCATGACCAATTGTAATTAAACCTTTCTCGAATAAAGGTTTTTCATATCTTATTATTGTTCCACAAATTATTCTCTTAACCTTTCCATCTAAATGAATAATTTTTTCAGATCTGTCTGTAACTCCTACAATTCCTTTGGAATAGACACCAGCAAACTATACGTAAAAAAACGTATCCTGAGCAAAAGAAATATTTGACAGTAACATTACGAATAGGCTTAAAACTATTTTAAACATTACGCTTACCTTCTAAATTTGACAGGTAAAGTGTATTGGACACGCACTGGCTCCCCTCTTTGTGTTCCGGGTAACATTCTAGGCATACTTTTAATAATTCCTATTGCAATTGAATCTAATTGAGGTTCATTCTGAATTCCTTTTAACACCGAAACATCAGTAACACTTCCATCTTTATCCACTATAAATCGAAGAAATGCCGTGCCTCCAATCTCTTCCCGACTTAATTTATAGTTTTTCGCTCTAGTTTCTGCAAATTCAAATATCTTATCAATAGAACACTGATGTTTTTCTCCTTTATGCTTTAAACCCACACAATCAGGCCAAATCGGCATTTCTTCTACAATCGTAAATATCTCTTGCTCTTCGTACTCAAACTCTACAGGCACGTGATATTGCACATCAACTGGAGCTCCTCGGTGCTTTCCTGGAATCATGCTAGGTAATAAATTTACTGCTTTCAAAGCCGCTGCCTTCAATTGTTCATTTCCAGATTTTGGCCCTTTCACTACAATAGCACTCTTTATTTCGCCTGTTTTACTAACAATAAAACGAACATACAGCTTATCATGAACTCCACTTTTCTTTAGGTCTTCAGGAATTTTTAGCACATGCTGTACATATATCGCAATAGCCTGATTTGTGCATTGGTTAATTTCATCCCATACTATTAGAGAATCGCAACCTGGAAAAATGGGCATTTCCTCAAGCATTGTAAAAACTTCCTCCCGAATAGAATCAGTCGTATCTTCTTGAGCCGAAATAGTTCCCGTAAATAGAAGAATTACAAAAAAAAAGAATATCGCCTTTTTCAAAAAACTATCGATTAGCTCTCCACTTCGATTGAACCTTACTCGCTTTTACATCAGCAGCGCTGTCGCTTGCTTTTGCTCCCACTAATGCTGCAGAAACTAACGCTGCAATTTCTTGCTCTGCTTCATCTTTCTTTTCTAAGTATTCCGGTTTGAAATGATGTTTTACAAAATTGGTATCAAAGTCACCTGAAATAAAGGCCTCATGTTCTAAGGTAAATCGGCAAAAATCTAAGGTTGTTTTTACGCCGTTAATCTCATATTCGTCAATTGCTCTGAGCATTCTCAGCCTAGCTGTCTCTCTATCTTTTCCAAAGGTGATCAACTTTGCAATCATTGGATCATAATAAATTGGGATATCCATTCCTTGTTCAAATCCGTCATCTACTCTTACTCCTAAGCCTTGCGGACGAACGTAAGTTTTTAAATTTCCAATGTCCGGCAAAAAGTTATTCATCGGGTCTTCAGCATATATTCTAACTTCGAATGAGTGCCCTTGAATTTCCAAATCTTCTTGGCTAAAACTTAATTTCTCTCCTCTTGCTACATTAATTTGTTCTCGAACCAAGTCAATTCCAGTAATCTGTTCTGTAACCGGATGCTCTACTTGCAAACGTGTATTCATTTCTAAGAAATAGAAATCTAGATTCTCATCCAATAAAAATTCAACTGTCCCTACTCCAAAGTAGTTACAAGACTTAGCCACTAAAACAGCTGCTTCTCCCATTTCTTTTCTCATTTCAGGAGTTAAGACAACAGAAGGAGCTTCTTCAATCACCTTTTGATGACGACGTTGAATAGAACATTCACGTTCAAACAAATACACTACATTCCCATGTGTATCCGCTAAAATCTGAATCTCAATATGCCTTGGAGATCCAACATAGCGTTCAATAAAAACTGCTCCATCTCCAAAAGATGAAATAGCTTCTGAAACAGCTCGATCCATTTGTTCTCTAAAGTCTTCTACTTTTTCTACTATTCGCATCCCTTTTCCACCGCCACCAGCACTGGCTTTTACTAAGATTGGGAAGCCTACTTCCTGAGCAATTTTCTCTGCTTCAGCCACATCTGTCACAGCTTCATCTGTTCCGGGAATTAATGGAATATCATATTTCTTTACAGCTGCTTTCGCTGCCAATTTACTGCCC
>JAESST010000170.1 GCA_016763995.1 Flavobacteriales bacterium
AGGTTGTTGCAGAAATCGATACATCTGCAGAAGCTCCAGCATTCTCTGAACCTAAAAAGGAAGTAGCTGATGAAGGGAAGAAAGAAGCTCCGAAGGCAGCGCCTGCAGTAGCAAGTGTGAATTCTTCGTCACATGCCACAGGTCATCCATCTCCCTCTGCAAAGAAATTAATGTCTGAGAATAACGTCACTGCATCTAATGTTAATGGCACTGGGAAAGGAGGAAGAATTACCAAGCAAGACGTAGTTGATGCTATGGCAGCGGGTATTCCAGTAGACTCTACTCAGGGTTGGGGTGGCTCTAGAGAAAAATCTAGAGAAAAAATGTCTTCTTTAAGAAGAAAGGTAGCTGAAAGATTAGTTTCTGTTAAAAATGAAACTGCGATGCTAACTACTTTCAACGAGATTGACATGAGCGAGGTAATGGCACTCAGAAGTAGAATGAAAGAGCGTTTCAGAGAACACCATGATGTGAATCTAGGGTTTATGTCATTCTTCACAAAAGCAGTCACAGAAGCATTAAATCATTTCCCGAAAGTAAATGCAATGATTGATGGGAATGAGATTATTTTCCACGATTATGCAGATATAGGAATTGCGGTAAGTAGTCCTAAGGGATTAATGGTGCCAGTGGTTCGTAATGCAGAACAAATGAGTCTTGCAGAAATTGAGGCTGATATTAAACGCTTGGCGATAAAAGCAAGAGATGCTAAACTTTCGATGGAAGAAATGACCGGAGGAACATTTACCATTACAAATGGAGGTGTTTTTGGAAGTATGATGAGCACGCCAATTATCAATCCACCACAATCTGCAATTTTAGGAATGCACAACATTGTTGAGCGTCCAGTAGCTGTAAATGGAGAGGTAAAGATTCGTCCAATTATGTATGTAGCACTTTCATACGATCATAGAATCATTGACGGAAAAGAATCCGTTAGTTTCTTAGTGAAAGTAAAAGAAATGATAGAGAATCCAACCAAGATAATATTTGGAGGTAAAAATCCGGAAGAAGTCCTATTAGGACTATAAAGCAATTAATCAACTAGAAACCTTTATGCTTTTTTTAGAGTATAAAGGTTTCATTGTTTACATGAAAACACTATTCAGCATATCCTTATTTTTTATTAGTCTGGGTCTGATGGCACAATATCAGTTAGGGAGATTAACTGTATATGGGAAAGTGAAGCATAAAACTGGGATTGTTGGGAATGTGAATTTAGAAGTTTATAAAGATAATGAGCTTTCTAAAGAGTTAGTCAACTATAAAAATGGGAGTTTTAAATTAGAATTACCGCTCGGATCAATTTACAGCATTACTTTTAAGAAAGAGGGTTACATCGAAAAATCAGTAGCGGTAATTGCGAAGACCGACTCTCTTAATAGGGTCAATGGTCGCTTTTTTTTTCAGTTAGACATTGAACTATTTAAGAGCGAGGAGAATAGTGTCGATGAAAGTATTTTACCACCTGTGGCGAAACTTTATATTAAAAACCAAAATAGTGGCTTTAAGTACGATAAAAAGTATGTAAAGTGGGTGGCAGAGGAATATGAAGAAGAGCTAACGGATTAACTTCGTTTTTGACTTCTGATTTAGTTTCTTTGCAAAAAAAAGAAATGAATATTCTTATTCTTGGTTCAGGAGGTAGAGAACACGCAATCGCTTGGAAATTAAAGCAAAGTAAAAAAACGTCACAACTTTTTATCGCTCCTGGCAATGCAGGGACAGCTCAAGTAGGAGAAAATGTATCTCTTTCTCTCAGTAATTTCGATTCAATAGCTAACTTTATTAAAGACAATGCAGTTGAAATGCTTGTAGTTGGCCCAGAAGCTCCGCTTGTTGAAGGGATAGTAGATTACTTCGAAGCAGCTTCAGAATTTTCCAATTTAAAAATTATAGGACCTTCAAAATATGCTGCTCAACTAGAAGGTAGTAAGGAGTTTGCGAAAGAATTTATGATGCGCAATAATGTTCCTACTGCTCGATTCCAGTCATTTACAGCTAAAAATATTGAGAAAGGCTATGCTTTCTTAGAGGGCTTAAAGTCTCCATATGTATTAAAAGCAGATGGACTCGCGGGAGGAAAAGGAGTTTTAATACTGAATAATCTGGATGAAGCTAAAAATGAGCTAAAGTCTATGTTGGTAGATGCCAAGTTTGGTGCTGCGAGCAGTAACGTTGTTATTGAAGAGTTTTTAAGTGGAATAGAAATGTCTGTTTTTGTGCTAACAGATGGTGTTAATTATCAAGTTCTTCCCGAAGCGAAGGACTATAAAAGAATAGGAGAAGGCGATACCGGACTTAATACCGGAGGAATGGGCGCTGTTTCTCCAGTGCCTTTTGTGAACGATGAGTTACGAGAACGTATAATAAAAAATGTAGTAGAACCAAGTGTAAATGGTCTTGCGAAAGAAAAGTTTAACTATAAAGGGTTCTTATTTATTGGGTTAATGATTGTTGACAACTATCCATTTGTTATTGAATACAATGTAAGGATGGGTGACCCAGAAACAGAGGTAGTTATGCCAAGAATTAAATCTGACTTGGTAGAGCATTTGGAAGCATGCTCCGAGGGGAGAATGAATGAAACGGAAGTGGTTTTTGAAGAAAATGCGGCAACTACAGTTATGCTGGTAGCAGAAGGTTATCCTGAAGCGTACGAAAAAGGGAAGGAAATGACTGGGTTTGATTTAACTTCAGATTGTATTTTATTCCATGCAGGAACAAAACAAGATAAAGATAAGGTTCTTACAAATGGTGGAAGAATCCTTGCAGTGTCTGCAGTAGGTGAAAACTTTAAAGACGCATTGTCAAAAACTTTCAGAAATGCTGAAAAGATTAATTACGATGGCAAGTATTACCGAAAAGATATTGGATTCGATTTAATGGAGTTTTAACAGCTTATTCTATCGTGCCTTCTCTTTTTGCGATAACTTTATATTTTTTAAGCTCCATAATCCAATATACTAAGCCACCAAAAATAATAAGTGAGAAAAGAATGTTTGGAAGATTACCCAATGCAGGCAAAATTTTTAATGCAGCAGTTAATAAATCTCCTAGCCCGTATACGATTTCATTCCAAGTCATAATAACTTCTTTAAATTAGAAACACAAAAGTAAGAAACAATGTATTTGCATCTTCAAATAAATCAATCTTTATAGTTTTGTTGCATAGAATTCCTCAAAATATTATCACCTCTGCAAGTTTGTTATTAATAGGCTTGGTTGGTTTGTGGTTTTCTATTGGAACTGAAAAGGTCTCTTTTGTTGAAAGCACTTATTCTTTGTTGGATGGGGTATTGTTAGAAGGGTTGGTGTTAAGTAAGTTAGTGTATTTGGCCGGAGTGGTTTTGTGTTTGTGTTTAGGAGTTCAAATAAATAATGAACATAAATTTGTAGAAGGCAATAAGTTTTTATTACTCGTATTCTGCTTTATAGGATATCCTTGTTTTTACTTTTTTGAAATTCAACTTTCATCTGTTGTTGGTGTACTTTTTTCAATGTTAAGCTTATATTTTCTTCTAAAAATTCACAATCAAAACTCTGTTTTAGGGCTAATTTTTATGTCCACCTTTTTTATTGGTTTAGCCTCGTTATTTCTTTACCCCACGCTTATTCAGTTACTCACTGTTCTACTAAGCATTACCTTTTTTCGGCCATTTGAGTTACGCAATTATGTAATGATGTTTGTTGGCTTTAGCTTGCCTGTGTTTTACTTTTATAGTTTCTCTTATTTGTTAGGGTTTGAGTTTTATATTCCTGAATTTGGGATCTCATCCTTTTCATTTGAACATGACTTAACAGTTGGGTTGGTTCCGATCCTTTTTCTTATAATAATAAGTGGAATAGCTTCAGCAAAACTTTTTTCTTCGCGCACGAAATTTATCGTTCGGCAGAGAAATCAATTTTTAATAATAGTCTGTTTTATTATGTTGCAGGGTTTTCTATGGCTTTTAATTCCCGCAGCTCATGTTATTATAACAGTTTTACCATTAACAGGAATTTTCTTTCTTTATTTATATAAGAAGGCAACAAAAAAGTGGCTATTAGATGTCTTTTTGCTATTGTTATTAAGTTCCATTATTTGGGTAAAAACTTTAGTTTAGAATTCCTCTTCCGCCCCTTTCATTTTTTTACCTTTGTAAAAATATTTTAAGATGAAATTTGGAGTAATTACTTTCCCAGGATCAAATTGTGATCAAGATATGATCTATGTTTTAGAAACAATAATGGGATACGAAGTTGAACGTTTGTGGCACAAAGATGCTGATCTAAAAGGAGCTGATTTTATTGTTTTACCGGGAGGGTTCTCCTTTGGTGATTACTTAAGGTCAGGGGCGATCGCAAACTATTCTCCAATTATGTCTGAAGTTATAAAACATGCAAACAACGGCGGATATGTGATGGGTATTTGTAATGGATTTCAAATTTTGTGTGAGTCTAAATTATTGCCAGGAACCTTATTGCACAATGATCATCAGAAATTTATGTGCAGAAACGTATTCTTAAAGGCAGATAATAATTCATCTATTATCAATCAACACGTTCCAAGTTCTGAAGTGTTGAAAATACCAATTGCACATGCAGAAGGGAGGTATTTCGCAACAGATGAGATCTTAAAAGAAATGAATGCAAATGATCAAATTATTTACAAGTATTGCGATGAGAATGGGAATGTTGATGCTAATTCAAATCCAAATGGCTCATTAGAAAATATTGCTGGAGTTTGTAATGCTAGAAAAAATGTTTTTGGAATGATGCCTCATCCAGAGAGAGCTGCGGATAGCGCACTTGGGAATATTGATGGGCTAAAAATATTTGAGTCGATGATGAATTTGGTTAATGCATAAAATTGGCTTTCTAACTCTCTCGTGAAGTGGGAGATTCACCTTTAAGATAATCTTATGGAAATTAACTTGTTAAAAAAGCTATTACAATCTAGCTGTAAAGCATCATTAAAAGCAGGAGATAAAATATTAGAAGTTTACAATTCTGAATTTTCTGTTGAACATAAAGGAGATAGCTCTCCCTTAACTGAAGCGGATAAACAGTCACATTTATCAATTGTAGCGTCTTTAGAAGATTTGTCTTATCCTATTCTAAGTGAGGAAGGAAGAGATATTCCTTTCGAAGAGCGCAAGGATTGGGAATACTTTTGGATGATAGATCCATTAGATGGGACAAAGGAATTTGTGAAACGGAATGGAGAATTCACTGTGAATATTGCATTAATTCATGAGCAAAAATCTATTCTAGGAGTGATTTATGTTCCGGTAAAGGATGAATTATATTTTGGAGCACGAGGGCTAGGAGCATATAAGGTTGATGAATATTCAAAAATGCAAGAAAAATCTATTCAAGACTTAATGACAAATGATAATCAACTGCCTCATAAGTTTGATAGGCCATATACAATTGTTGGAAGCAGGTCTCATATGTCAGTTGAAACAGAGGAGTTTATTGCCGAAAAGAGAGCTGAGGTAGGAGAAGT
Organism: Flavobacteriales bacterium; assembly: GCA_016763995.1. Classification (GTDB taxonomy): domain Bacteria; phylum Bacteroidota; class Bacteroidia; order Flavobacteriales_E; family Vicingaceae; genus NORP294. The sequence continues at coordinate 5,492 of JAESST010000170.1, forward strand.
TGAGATGATCTCTGTTGGAAGTTCACTTAAACTTTGCATGGTAGCAGAAGGTAAAGCAGATGATTACCCTCGATTTGCTCCAACAATGGAGTGGGATACGGCTGCGGGACAAGCAATAGTGGAATCAATGGGAGGAACTGTAGTTGATAGGAAAACGAAAACAACAATGAAATACAATAGAGAAAATCTATTAAATAATTGGTTTTTAGTAACAAATTAAAAGGTTGGGCTTTTTTGAAAAAGGTTAATATTGTAGGTAGAAAGTAAATTATATGGGCAAAGTAGCATTAGTAACAGGAGTTACAGGGCAAGATGGAGCATATTTATCGGAGCTTTTATTAGCGAAAGGATATGAAGTTCATGGAGTAAAGAGAAGGAGTTCTATGTTTAATACTGCAAGAATAGATCACCTTTATCAGGACCTGCACGAAAATGGAGTAAGATTTAAACTACACTATGGTGATTTAACAGATTCATCTAATCTAACTCGAATTATTCAAGAAGTTCAACCAGATGAGATTTATAATTTAGCAGCTCAGTCACACGTTAAGGTTTCGTTTGAGACTCCTGAATACACGGCAAATTCTGATGCTGTTGGAACATTAAGAATATTAGAAGCAATTAGGATATTGGGACTGGAAAAGAAAACTAGGTTTTATCAAGCATCAACTTCAGAATTGTATGGAAAAGTTCAAGAAGTTCCCCAAACAGAAAAAACACCATTTTACCCAAGAAGTCCATATGGAGTGGCAAAATTATATGGTTTTTGGATTGTAAAGAATTACAGAGAAGCTTACGATATGTATGCATGTAATGGTATTTTATTTAACCATGAAAGCCCATTAAGAGGAGAAACATTCGTAACTCGAAAAATAACAAGAGCCGCTGCTAGAATTAGCTTAGCTATGCAAGAAACATTGTACCTTGGAAATTTAGATGCACAAAGAGATTGGGGGCATGCTAAAGATTATGTTGAGGGTATGTGGAGAATGTTGCAGCAAGAGAAAGCTGATGATTACGTTCTTGCAACTGGCAAAATGATTACGGTAAGAGATTTTGTTACCAAATCTTTTAAAGAGTTAAACATTGAGTTGGAGTGGAAAGGAGAAGGAGTAGAGGAGCAAGCAATTAACAAGGCCACCGGGAATGTGATTGTAAAAATTGATCCAGAGTATTTTAGGCCGACAGAAGTAGAGCTATTAATTGGAGATGCTACAAAAGCAAAGACCGAATTAGGCTGGGAGCCGACTTTTACAGTAGATGGATTAATAAAAGACATGGTTCGATCTGATTTAGCACTTTTCAAAAGAGATAAATACTTGATGGATGGTGGACATAAAGTATATGACTTTCATGAATAAGACAGATAAAATATATATTGCCGGTCATAGAGGTATGGTTGGTTCTTCGATTGTCAGAAAATTAGAATCTGAAGGTTATACTAATTTGGTGTTTAGAACATCTTCTGAACTTGATTTAAGAGAGCAGAAGGCTGTTCAGGAATTTTTTGCTTCTGAAAAGCCAAAATTTGTTTTTTTAGCTGCTGCTAAAGTAGGCGGGATACTTGCAAATAATGTATATCGTGCAGACTTCTTGTATGATAATTTAATGATTGAAGCAAACATCATACATGCAGCCTATCAAAATAAAGTTGAAAAACTCTTGTTTTTAGGTTCTTCTTGTATTTACCCCAAAATGGCACCGCAGCCATTAAAAGAGGAGTATTTATTGACAGACAAGTTAGAATATACCAACGAACCATATGCAATAGCAAAAATTGCAGGGATTAAGTTGTGTGAAAACTATCGTAAACAATACGGGTGTAATTTCATTTCTGCGATGCCAACAAACCTTTATGGTCCTAATGATAATTATGATTTGAATAACTCTCATGTTTTGCCAGCACTATTGAGAAAATTTCATACCGCCAAAGAAGAAGAAGTTGATTCAGTTGAGATTTGGGGGTCAGGAAGCCCAAAAAGAGAATTTTTGCATGTTGATGATTTAGCAGATGCGTGTTTTGTTTTAATGCAAGAATACGACGGAGAGGATTGGTTTAATATTGGGACCGGAGAAGATATTTCGATTAAAGATCTAGCATTAACAATTAAAGAAGTAGTTGGTTATAAGGGGGAATTGAAATTTGATTCCTCTAAACCTGATGGAACGCCTAGAAAACTAATGGATGTTTCCAAATTACATGGTATTGGATGGCAACATAATATAGACTTGAAAGAAGGGATTCAGAAAGTATACGAAGAAGTAAAAAATATGAATTTTGAACTGGCTTAGTCAGGGCAAATATAGAGTGGTATTGTTGGGAATTAGCTTGTTAGCAATTCCCTTTTTTGCCTTTACTCAAAATCAAAACATACCTTTAAATCAAAGCTTTAGTTTTGATTCAGATCGGACAATTATTCAGTCTGATCAGATTGTTCATTTTAGTTTTAAACCCTTGATTCTTAGAGAATCTGCTACTAATGATGTAGTTTCTTCCTTAATATACAAGAGGGAAGATGGGAAGAGTTGGGTCGCTAAGAAATTATTTCATGAACATTTTATTTCGTTGGATACAGGCATTGTTCAACTCACAATAGATCCTGTATTTAATTTTGAAATCAACGAAGATAGAGAGGCTAATACAAGGGGAGATGTGGGGCTTTATAAGAACACAAGAGGGTTTAATATTAAGTTGCTTATTGGAAATAAAGTGGCAATTGAATCATCCTTTAGAGAAAATCAAGCAGTTTTACCTTACTACTTAGATCAACGAACCCGATCTACTGGAGTAGCATACGGACAAGGGAGAACAAAGACATTTAAAGATGATGGATTTGATTTTGCAATGGCATCTTCTTATGTAAGTTATTCTCCTTCTGATAGAATTAATATTCAAATAGGAAATGGAAAGCATTTTGTAGGAAATGGTCATCGCTCATTATTGCTCTCTGACGTAGCATTTAACTACCCTTTTCTCAAATTAAACACAAACTGGTTCAATAATAAACTACAATATCAAAACCTGTATACACTCTATCAAGATTTAAATCGTCTAGTTTCAGTCAGTTCTACAGAAGGCTTGTTTGAAAGAAAACAAGGAGCTACACATTATCTTGAGTTTTCTCCCAACAACAAACTAAGCATAGGCATTTTTGAAAGTACCATTTTCCCAAGTATAGACAGTACAGGTAATGTTGGAGTGGGAGCAAATTATTGGGCACCAATAATATTCTTAAATACAGCGATAGAAGGAGATAAAGATAAAGGGAATAATTTGATAGGAGTAAATTTCAATTATAGCCTAATTAAAAGAGTTCAGATTTATGGACAATATGCAATTTTGGGTAAGAATGAAAGGTATCAAATTGGGACCAAAATATTTCCTCATAAAAATTTGCTACTTCAAGCGGAATATAATTCATTATCAGATGTTAGATCGAATAACTTATTTTACCATTACAACGAGAGTCTGACGCATCCTGTTGGATATAAATCTTCGGAGTTAATAGGTATTTTACAATACAAGAATAGGCGCTTTCTTACACGAGCTTCTTTCAATATGATTTTATCTGATAATCTAGATGTTGCTTTTACGGATTTTAAACAATCTTATATTGTTAACCCTTCTTTTAATTTTACGCTGCACGCAGGAGTTCAAATACGTTCTGTTGAGCATGAATTTGAATTATTACCCACGACCGCAGGGTATTCAGGAGGAGCGTTTTTAAATGCCACAATTGTTTATTTTGGATTAAGCACGAATTTGCAGAATCTATATTTTAATTACTAATACTATTTATACTAATTTCACAGCATGGAGATAGCCTTAGCGATCATGATTTCTTTTTTTATTGTGTTGCTTTCCACACCTTCCTTTATAAAAGTAGCAAACATTAAGCATCTTTTTGATGATCCTAATGAAAGTCGGAAACTCCATAAAAAGAGTATTCCTTCTATGGGAGGGATTATGATTTTTGCAGGCACCCTGTTTTCATTTATGATTTGTTATCCTTCTGATGATATTGGGTATATCAAGTATTTGATCCCAAGCGTTTTGGTTATGTTTTTTATTGGAATAAAAGATGATATTATTGTGACAGCAGCCATCAAGAAGTTGATAGGACATTTGTTAGTGGCTTTTATCATGACATTAATGGCCGACATAAGAATCACAAGCCTTTACGGAATTTTTGAGATTAGAGAAATACCAGAATGGGCGAGTATCGCACTGACAATCTTTACTTATGTGGTGGTAATTAACTCATTTAATTTGATTGATGGGGTAGATGGATTAGCAGGAGGAGTTGGATGTATTGCTTCAGTTGCTTTCGGAGTGTGGTTTTTGTTAGCAGGATCTACAGTAGATGCAATTATCGCATTCTCATTGGCAGGAGCTTTGCTTGGTTTCTTAAGATTTAATTTTTATCCCGCCAATATCTTTATGGGAGACTCAGGCTCTCTGACTGTTGGGCTGATTATTTGCGTTTTAGCGATTAGGGTAATTGAGTTTGATTTTTCTTCTTTACCGCAAGAAATGAAACACATTTCGAAACCAATTTTTGCGATGGCTGTGTTGTCATATCCATTAATTGATACACTGCGGATATTCACTTACCGAATTATTAAAGGGATCTCTCCTTTCTCAGCCGATAGCAATCACATTCACCATCGTTTGATTAAATTGGGATTAAACCATGCCCAAACAGTAGGAATTATTTATGCATTTAATGTTATTTTAATCACTTACTCCGTTCTAATGCCAAATATTAATACCAGTCTGACTTTTATTGTACTTGCAGCAATTGTATTTAGCTTTCTTGGTGGATTGTATTTGATTCCAGTAAAGAATAAACCCCAGTCAGATTCATGAAATTAGGGTTAGCAATACTTTTCTCCCTTTTCTCTCTTTGCATGTTTTCTCAAATAGTGAATGAAAGTGCTAGAGGGTCATATGAATATCAAAAGAGGATTTATCAAAAAGAATCAAAGGATTATACAGCATTAAAAACAAGCTTCTTAGATACTTCATTTCAAAAATCGCCACTTCGTTTATTGATTAATCAGAAATCACAAATTTTATTCACACCATTACTTGAGGTATCGTCCGGATTTCAAAATAAAGACGAGAAAAATGTATTAGGGTTTGGACTGGGAGCAGATGTAAAATTCAATAGAAAAAAGTGGAATGCTGGCTTTACCTATTTAAGACAAAATGCTCAGTACATGAGCTATCAGGATAATTACATTCAACAGAACAATGTATTGCCAGGTACGAATGTAGCTAGTGGAAAGAATTATATTACATCCGATTACCTATCGGCTTTTGTGAATTACAGAGCAAATAAAATATTTGATTTTGAGCTTGGTTATGGGCGAAACTTTATAGGAGATGGTTACAGGTCTTTATTGTTGTCAGATGCTGCAAATGCATCCCCTTATTTAAAAATAACCACAAAGTTTTGGAAACTCCAGTACAGTAGTATTTTGGCTGGACACCAGAATATTTATAATGTAGAAGGAGAAAACTCTTTGTATCAAAAGAAATATACGGCAACTCATTACCTAGCTTGGAAAGCAAGTAAATCCTTAACAATTGGATTATTTGAGACTATTGTTTGGCAAGCAAAAGAAGGGAATTATACAAGAGGTTTTGATCCTAATTATGCAAATCCCGTCATATTTTACAGACCTGTAGAATTCTCGGTAGGATCATCTGATAACGCTTTAGTAGGGTTAAACGTGAAAATAACTCCATTTAAAAATCACGTCTTTTATTCACAACTGATTTTTGATGAATTCCTGTTGGAGCAGATTAAAGCGGATTTTAACCAGTTTAGAAAACCAGACGAAGATATTCGCTCAGGATGGTGGGCTAACAAATATGGAGTGCAGTTAGGCTGGACAGCCTTTGATTTCTTTAAAGTTGCAGGCCTCCAAGTAAGACTTGAGTTCAATTTAGTACGTCCATACACTTATGCACATAGTAGTTCGACTCAAGCCTATTCTAATTACAACATCTCTTTAGCACATCCATTAGGAGCAAATTTTCACGAATTGGTATCTCGATTAGAGTATACAAAAGATAGATGGAGGGTTAAATTACAATATAATCAATCTAGGAAGGGGTTCTCAGGTTTTGGGGAAAACCTAGGAGAAAATATTCAAGTCTC